>JALWNT010000039.1 GCA_027080995.1 Campylobacteraceae bacterium
GAGGTGATCCGTTTCATCTCCAAAAAGAAGGACGAGCCCGACTGGATGACCGAACTTCGTCTCAAAGCCTATCACAAGTGGCTGGAGATGGAGGAGCCTCACTGGGGCCATTTGGAGTACGAGCCGGTGGATTATCAATCCATCAGCTACTACGCCGCCCCCAAGAAGGGGCCCGAGAGCCTGGATGAGGTGGACCCCAAGATCCTGGAAGCCTACAACAAGCTGGGCATACCCCTGGAGGAGCAGAAGCAGCTCGCCGGCGTCAAAGTCGCCGTCGATGCCGTCGTCGACTCCGTCTCGGTCAAGACGACCTATCAGGAGGAGCTCAAAGAGAAGGGGATCATCTTTTGCTCCATCTCCGAAGCGATCCGCGATTATCCCGAGCTGATCAAAAAATATATGTACAGCGTCGTTCCGATGAACGACAATTACTTCGCGGCGCTCAACTCGGCGGTCTTCACCGACGGGACCTTCGTCTACATCCCCAAAGGGGTGCGCTGCCCGATGGAGCTGAGTACCTATTTTAGGATCAATGCCCTCAACACCGGGCAGTTCGAGCGGACGCTCATCGTCGCCGACGAAGGAAGCTACGTCAGCTACAACGAGGGCTGCTCCGCCCCGATGCGGGACGAAAACCAGCTCCACGCCGCCGTGGTGGAACTCATCGCCCTCAAAGACGCCGAGATCAAATACTCGACGATCCAAAACTGGTACCCCGGCGATGAAGAGGGCAAAGGGGGGATCTACAACTTCGTCACCAAGCGCGGCCTCTGCGAAGAGAATGCCAAGATCTCCTGGACCCAGGTGGAGACCGGATCGGCCATCACCTGGAAGTACCCCAGCTGCATCCTCAAAGGGGACAACAGCGTGGGCGAATTCTACTCCGTCGCCGTCACCACTTTGGCCCAGCAGGCCGACACGGGGACCAAGATGATCCATCTGGGCAAAAACACCAGCTCCACGATCATCTCCAAAGGGATCAGCGCGATGAAGGGGCAAAACACCTATCGGGGCCTGGTCAAGATCGGCGCCAACGCCGAAGGGGCCCGCAACTACAGCGAGTGCGACAGCCTGCTTATCGGTGACCGGTGCGGGGCGCACACCTTCCCCTACCTGGAGAGCAAGGATGCCCACGGACAGGTGGAGCACGAAGCGACGACGACCAAGATCAGCGACGAGCAGCTCTTCTACCTCCGCCAGCGGGGGATCACCGAAGAGGATGCGGTGAGCATGATCGTGCATGGTTTTTGCAAAGAGGTCTTCAGCCAGCTGCCGATGGAGTACGCGGTCGAAGCGAAAGCGTTATTGAATCTGACATTGGAAGGAAGTGTAGGATGAGTACAGTAGTTATGGATATCGACAATCTCCACGCCCGTATCGGCGGAAAGGAGATCCTGAAGGGCTTGAACCTTCAACTGGAAGAGGGGAAGGTTCACGCCATCATGGGCCCCAACGGAGCGGGCAAATCGACCCTCTCCAAGGCGATCACCGGCCATTATGACATCGAAGTCCTGAATGGCGAGATCCGCTACAAGGGACAGAATATCGTCGACTGGGAGCCCGAGGACCGGGCGCTGGAGGGGATCTTCCTCAGTTTCCAGAACCCCGTGGAGATTCCCGGGGTCAACAACGCCTATTTCCTCCGCACCGCCGTCAACGCCAAGCGCAAGCATCTGGGCTTGCCCGAGCTCAACGCCGCGGAGTTTCTGCGGGAGATGAAGAAGTTGGTCGCGGAGCTGGGGATGAAGCCCGAGATGATCAGCCGCTCGCTCAACGAAGGCTTCTCCGGCGGGGAGAAGAAGCGCAACGAAATCCTGCAGATGATGATGCTCCAGCCCGACGTCATCATCCTGGACGAGATCGACTCCGGCCTCGATATCGATGCCCTGCGGGCCGTCAGCGAAGGGATCAACAAGATGAAAGACGGCAAGCGCAGCTTCCTGGTCATCACCCACTACAGCCGGATCCTCGACTACATCGAGCCCGACTACATCCACGTCCTCAAGGACGGCAAGATCATCAAAACCGCCGGCCCCGAGCTGGTCGCCGAGCTCGAGGAGAAGGGTTACGGCGCCATCGAGGAGGCGTGATGAGACCCGTACTACTGGGGGCGATGAGCCCCGAGAGCCTGATGGAGGAGCTGCAGGCGTCTCCCAGCCGAGCCCTGGCGGCCCGCCGCCTGAGCGAACTGGGGATGCCGACGCGCAAGAGCGAAGCCTACCGCTATTTCGAGATCGACCCGCTGATGGAGCATGACTGGGATGTGCTGCCCGTCGCTCCCACCGGCGAGATCGAGGAGACCCAGCGGCGCATCGTCATCACCGACGGTGTCGTGACGGCGCTTCCGGCGGATGTGGAGGTACAGGTGGGATGCAGCGACGCCATCGACCTCGACGGCGCCCATTTCGATCCTCTCTACTACCTGGGGCATCTGATGAGCCGCGAAGTGATCTCCCTGCGTTTCCGCAAAGACACCAGGGTGACGATCGTCCACCGCTACACCCGACCGGCCAAGCTGCTGGCTTACCGGACGGCGATCTACGTCGATGCCAACGTGCACGTTCAGATCGCGGAGCGCTACGAAGGGGAGGGGGCCTGCGGGGCACTGATCCTAAGCGGCCACGACGCATTCGTCTCCCGGGACGCTACGCTGACCCTGGTCAAGGACCAGACCCTGCGGATCGGGGACTACACCCCGATCTTTTCCCATCGGATCAAGGTCGACTCCCAGGCCTCCTGCTGCCTGCACAGCTTCGACTTCGGTGCCGGCAGCGGCTTGCAGCTGATCAAAGCGGAGTTGCACGAGCACGCCCGCATCGACGCGGACCATCTGCTCTACGCCAAGGACCACGCACGGCGCGGTACCGTCAGCCAGATCGTGCACATCGGTCAGAGTTCGCTGAGCAACCAGCGGGCCAAGAACATCCTCGCGGAGAAGGCCCGCGGGATCTTCGACGCCCTCATCAAGGTGGAACACACCGGCAAATACACCAAGGCTCATCAGAACTCCAAGGCGATCCTCCTCAACGACGGCGCCTATATGGCCAGCAAGCCGCAGCTGGAGATCTACATCGACGATCTGGAGGCAAGCCACGGCTCCACAACAGGGCAGCTGGACGAAGCGCAGCTTTTTTATCTGCGCAGCCGGGGCATCGCCAGGGATGAAGCGCGAAAGATGCTGATTCTCGCCTTCGCCAACGAGCTCATCGACGCCCTGGAGGACGAAGTACTCCGCGAAGAGCTCCACCGCAGCTTCGAAGAGGCGTACTGGGGAGTAACAAGCGTCACCTGCATGGAGACTTGCCACGGATGTGAGGATTTGGCTGCGGAGAGCGCAGCCAAATAGTGAGGAGTGACTGTGTCAACAATCAAAGAAGTCCTACAGCGTTACAAAGAAGATTTCGACCTCTTCGAAACGCCGAATGAAAAGTTTGAATACATTTTCGATCTCGGAAAGCGCCATACGACGCTGCCCGAAGAGGAGAAAAACGACGCCACCTTCATCGAGGGGTGCGCTTCGCCCGCCTGGCTGGTGGGGGAGTGCCGTGACGGCAAACTGATCCTGAGGGGAGAAGGGACCAGCGAAATGGCCAAAGGGATGCTGACCCTGCTGCTGGATATCTTCAGCGACAAAAGCCCCGACGAGATTTTGAATTTCAACCCCGAAGAGCTGGGGCAACTGGGAATCGTCGAGCACCTCTCGCCGGTACGCCAGCAGAGCATGGAAGCCTTTTTGAAAAAGGTCTACGACTACGCCAAAGAATGCAAGGAGAAAAACGCATGAGCAAAGACCCCAGAGAGATGCCGCCCGAAGCTTCCGAGATCCGGATGATCGAGGAGCTGCAGAAGATCTACGACCCGGAGATCCCCGTCGATATCTACAACCTCGGCCTGATCTACGACGTGCATTGCGAAAAAGATCCGGTCAGTAAACTGAACCGCTGCAAAGTGGTCATGACCCTGACGTCGGCCACCTGCTCGATGTCGGAGATCCTCGTCGATCTGGTCAAATCGATTCCCTCCCGCGTGGAGGACCACTCCATCGAAGAGGTGGATGTAGAGCTCGTCTTCGATCCCCCCTGGGATCAGTCGAAGATGAGCGATGAAGCGAAACTGCAGCTGGGTCTTTTGTGATACGGGGTTGCAAGTCGGAAGTTATAAGTTTAAAGTTTGAGGTTTTGAATTTGATTCAGAATCCTAGAGACTCTACCGTTATTGAAAAGTGACGTTCAAGATAGATAGGTAGGGGAGTCCCGCGGAGGTGCGGGAGATATCAGAGACTCTCAGAGCGCCTCTTCGTCCTCTTCGCCGGTGCGGATACGTACGACGTGTTCGACGGGAGAGACGAAGATTTTGCCGTCGCCGATCTTGCCGGTGCGGGCGGCTTCCTGGATCGCTTTGACGGCGGCTTGCATATACTCTTCGTTGCTGACGACGATTTCGATCTTGAGTTTGGGGAGGAAGTCGACGACATATTCGGCACCGCGGTAGAGTTCGTTGTGGCCCTGCTGACGTCCGTAACCCTTAACTTCACTGACGGTCATTCCCTCAATCCCTGCTTCGAGCAGCGCTTCTTTGACATCGTCGAGTTTAAAGGGCTTGATGATCGCTTCGATTTTTCTCATTCATTTACTCCTGTTTTCTTTTTTTTCGGATGTATTTTAGCGCAAAAGCGCCGATGCCTTTAGAGGCTCTGTTTGAATTCGGGATAGGATTCCATTCCGCATTCGACGTAGTCGAGCCCTTCGAGTTGTTCGTCGTCGCTGGCGCGGAAAGGTGCGAAAGCATTGATGATCCGCAGCACGATGTAGGAGCTGACAAAAGCGAAGATCGCGACGACCAGGATTCCTTTGATCTGGGCCCAGAGAGAGACGTCGGCGAAGAATGCGACGGCGAGCGTCCCCCAGATGCCATTGACGAGATGAACGGAGAGGGCTCCGACCGGGTCGTCGATCTGTAGGCGGTCGAAGAAAGGAACGGCCAGCATAACCAGCAAAGCGGCGACGGCTCCGATAAGGATCGGAGAGTAAATGTCGAAGAGGTCGGCTCCGGCGGTGATGGCGACCAATCCGCCGAGCGCCCCGTTGAGAATCATCGTGATGTCGAGTTTTCGGTAGCGAAGGTAGAGGACGATCATCGCGGTGATCGCTCCGGCGAGACCGGCGGTGTTGGTGTTGAGGATTGTCAAAGCGACCGTATCGGCTGCTTCTTTGCTGCTGATGGATCCCACGCTGCCGCCGTTGAATCCGAACCAGCCGATCCAGAGCAGAAAGGCTCCCAGAGTCACGAGCGGTATGTTGGAAGCGGGGATGACTTTGATTTTGCCGTTTTTGTAGCGGCCTTTGCGGGGGCCGATGATCAAAATCGCCGCCAGCAGTGCCCACGCGCCGGTGGAGTGAATGACCGTCGATCCGGCCAAATCATGCATCGAAGAGATGTCGAGAAAGGTTCCTTTCAGGAAATCGGCTCCCCAGGTGATATTGACGACCAGGGGATAGATGATCGCCGCCATAGCGATCGTGAAGATCGTCAGAGGGAAAATCCGGGTGCGTTCGCTGACCCCGCCGCTCATAATGTTGACGGTTTTCCCGACGAAAGCCATCTGAAAAAGAAACGCGGCCCATTTGCTCATCGAACTGTTGTCCCAGCTTCCGAAGGCGACGCTGTATCCCACGAGAAGGAAGGCCATCGAGGCGACCGAATAGATCATCGTATTGGCCATCAATACCGCCGAGACGTTTTTGGTGCGAACCAGACCGGCTTCGAGCATCGCGAAGCCCGGTACCATAAAGATGATCAACGTCATCGCGAAGAGGGCGAAGAAGGTGTTTAGGATATAGGAAACATCCATCGAAAGACTCCTTGTTCTGAATTTGATGCGGTAATAAATTTTATCGATCTCTTCTGTCTTCAATATAAAAATTCTTTTCGGGAGTGATCAATAAATGTGCTACCTCCTGAGCATATTTTAATAATAGAAGGTCAAATATGCTTAAAAAATGAGCAACGAGGCCGTATTGATTCTTCCTCATGATGAATCCTGTTTGAACATTCTGAAAAAGCTCTCTTGGACATTATTGAGAAGGTTCTATTCATAGAACGATTGGATAGACTGTCAAAAAAATTCAGGAGCGATTCGATGAATATGAAACCCGACTGCCTTGCGTGCCTTTATACCCAGATGCTGCGGGTGACAAAGGCGGTGGAGTGTAGCGAGAGCTGTGCGACGGAGGTGATGGAGGAGAGCGCGGAGCGTCTCGCGCATCTGCGGATGGATCAGACGCCTCCGGAAGCGGCGGCGATCCTCTATCCGGCCGCTTCGGAGGCGGTGGGGGAAGCGGACCCCTACCGGAAGAAAAAGGCCGAATCGATCGCAAAGGCGCAGCGGCTGCTGCCCGGTGTGAGGGAGCGTATCGACCGCTCCGCGGATCCCCTCGATGCCGCGCTCAGAGCGGCAGTGGCGGGCAACGTCATCGACTTCGCGACCGAAGTGAGCTTCGATCTGGAGGAGGAGATCGACCGGATCTTCGAAGCGGAGTTCGGATGGGACGACAAAGCGGAATTCCTCGAGCGGCTCGGGCGTGCGCGGCGCCTGGCGGTGATCGGCGACAACGTCGGGGAGCATCTCTTCGACAAAGTGATGATGGAGCGTTTTCGTGCCGCGTACCCCGATCTGGCGATCGACTATTTCGTCCGGGGGCGACCGATCATCAACGACGTCACCGTCGCCGAAGCGCGTGAAGCGGGGATCGACGAAGTGGCCCGGATCGTCGACAGCGGAGTCGATACCCCGGGCTTCCTCCTTGAACGTGCCTCGGAAGAGGGGCGTGCGGCCTTCGAAGACGCCGATTTGATCCTCGCCAAAGGAATGGGAAATTTCGAATGCATGGAGTCCTGGGCCGATGCACGGGTTTTCTTCCTCTTCAAAGTCAAATGCTCCGTGGTCGCGGCCAAAGTCGGGCGGGAAGTGGGTGATCTGGTCTGCCTGGCCGCCGAGCATTATGCCCGGATGTGAGATGGCAGGGAAGCTCTCAGCATTTTTCCCGTAATTTCCAGAAATATTTCCCTTCTTCATTCTTCTTTCCACTCCACAGCGTTATAATCGGTCATATTGCAAGTCATAAGAAAGGAAGAAAAAAATGGAAGCGATCGGCCAAGAAAAAATCGACATCGACGGAGAGGCGGTAGAACTCTCTCAACTGGTGGAAGCCTACAAAAAGAGCAAAAATCCCATCGAGAGCAAAGCGAAGCGGAAATACAGAGAGGCGCAGGAGCTCAAACCCTACCAGGCGGAGTTGATCAAACTCCAAAAGCACTTGGAGCAGACCAACGAAAAAATGATCATCCTCTTCGAAGGAAGGGACGCCGCCGGCAAGGGCGGGACGATCCGCCGGGTGACCCGCTATATGAATGAAAAGCACTACCGGGTCGTCGCCCTGGGCAAGCCCACCGAGGAACAGCGCACGCAGTGGTACTATCAGAAATACGTCAACCACTTCCCCCGCGGCGGCGAGATCGTCCTTTTTGACCGCTCCTGGTACAACCGCGCGATGGTGGAGTCGGTCTTCGGCTTCTGTACTCCCAAAGAGTATGAAGATTTCATGCAAGGAGTCAAGGGGTTTGAGAAAGATCTGATCCGGCAGGGAATCAATCTGATCAAACTCTACTTCAGTGTCACGAAAGAGGAGCAGGCCCGCCGTTTCGAAAAGCGCAAGACCGATCCTCTGCGCCAGTGGAAACTGAGCGAGATCGACGTGCAGGCGCAGGAGCGCTGGGATGACTTCACCAACACCAAATACGAAATGCTGCGCCGTACCCACAGCCACGAAACCCCCTGGACGATCATCCGATCCGACGACAAGCACAAAGCACGCCTGGAGGCGATCAAAGTGATTCTCAACAGTGTCCGCTACGAAGGCAGGGACCCCGAGATCGATTATGTGACCGATCCCGAAATTGTCGTTTCCGGATCGCGCGAACTCGAACTGATGGAAGCCGAACGGATCAAGGAGGGGAAATTCCTGGGATAAACGCAAAGCTTTGATTGAACTCTCTCAAAATTTGAGGTATTTTGGGGGTGCGGTGATAAAAATCTTTCTTTTCGCCATTGAAATGGCTGCATAGCGTAGAATGGGATAGAATTTTAGACAAATTTACCGGAATCAAGGAAGCCTCATGCTTGTAGGGATCGAAGGAAAGATCGAAGTCAAAGAGCCGACCTATCTGCATTTGAACGTCGGAGGATTGATCTATGAAGTGAATGTCTCGGTGAACAGCTCCAATGCCATCGAGGGGAAAGAGGTCCGCCTCTTCGTGACGCAGATTTTGCGTGAAGATGCCGATCTGCTCTACGGATTCGTCGATCGCAACGAAAAGAAGATGTTTGATACCTTGTTGAAGATCAACGGAGTGGGCCCCAAGGTCGCTCAGGCGGTTTGCTCCACGTTCACCCCCGAGACCTTTGCGAGGATCGTCGCCTCCAAAGATGTCGGTCTCTTGAAACGGGTTCCGGGGATCGGCCCCAAAGCGGCGAGTCGAATTCTCGTAGAATTGGCCGATTTTATCATCGAGAGCGGGGAGACAAAGCAGGGTGCGACGGAGCAGAACGAAGCCGTCTTGGCCTTGGAGAGTCTCGGATTCAAAAAAGAGGCGATTCGCAAAGCACTGTCCGGAGAGAGCGGCGATACGGCGACTCTTGTCAAGATTGCGTTGAAAAAACTGCAGAGACTGTAAAGAGGTCTTTCCGAGTACTCCCTTCCTTGCACTTCTTGGATATTTGGGAACTCCGAAGAGAGAGTCTCTCCGGCAGAGGAGAGGAAGCTCTTAGCGCTTCTCGTCTTTGCGCACTTCTTTGAAGAGTGTGTCGAATTTGTTTTGCAGTTCTTTGTAGAGTTTCGCGGGCTCGTTTTTGCCTTTGATCTCTTTTTCTATGGCGTTGATTTGATCGGTCAGCGCTTTGTACTCGGGAGCGTGTCTTTGGGTGTATCCCAGAAGTTCGGCACGCTTGAGTTCGTTTTTGGCACTTTCAAGCAGCTTGAGGGCTTCTTTTTTCTTCTCTTTGGCCAGTTTGGCTGCTTCCATCGTCATATCCTGTGCCAGCATGAGGGGAATGGGCACGACGTCGGTGACGGCGACGAGAGTACCGAAGCCCTCGGAGAGGACCATCAGAGCTTCACGCGCTTTTCCTTTTTTCAGGAGTTCGGCGGCTTTTTTGGTGACAAGAGGATAAGTTTTCATCGGCAGATATTGCACAGTAAAATCCATCTCGTCACGCAGAGGCATTAGCAGGTCACGTGCATCCTGTGTTGCGTGTTTTTTGATCAATTCATCGGCCAGCTCGAGCGCTTTTTCGATGGTGGCGGTGCTGCCGGCAAACGTCTTGATCTGGATCGCCTGAGCGACGGGAAGCAGGTCGAGTTTTGGATTGGCCTTCAGCGCTTTGTCGAAATCTTTCGACGCAATCTCCAAGTCTTTGGCTGCCTCTTTGAGTTTGTTCATCCGAATATCCTGCGCCGCTTTTCCGGTCAGTCGGATCGCTTCCATGACCTCTTTGGGGGTCTTTTTGAGCAAATCTTTTTCCTGGTGGAACGCGGCTTCTCGGCGGAAAATCCGCTGCAGACGCTTCATCCGATCCATCCGGGCTTCCTGGGCGAATTTGGGTGCATCCATTTTACTCAGGAAGAGATCTTTCTCCTGCAGCTCCTCTTCGGTGGCTCTGGCGCTACTTTCACCGGGGACTCCGTTTTTCTGCAGCGCCTGGGCTTCTTCTTTGGCGACGGTATCCTTCATCCCCCCGCCCGCTTGCAGACTCATTGTCCCCAGTCCGAGGATCAGCGCGGATGCTACCAGTGACATTGTCAGACGTTTTTTCATTTTTCTTCCTTTGAAAAGTTTTGTTTCAATCTGAATTATGACTTTTATAAATAAATGGAAGTTAAATGTTGAACATCGATTCGGTTATAATCTCTTTTTGAAAAGGGAAAAGGAGAGCAATGATCGCCAACATAATCGTCATATTTACGACACTCGTACTGACACTTCTGCTTTTTTCCAAGCCGGTGGAGAAGAGCTCCTGGTGGGCGGCCACCGTCATCCCTCTGGCGTCGATCATCGGCAGCGGCTTTCTCGTCGTGGCCCCGATCCTGCAAATGAGTATGGGGCGATTCGCCGCCTTCGCGATGACAGGCCTGGTCATTGTCGCCTACCTGATCGGCGCGGCGATCCGCTTCAACATCCGCTGGGTGGAGCCCAAGCTCGCCGCCGGGACACTGCACCGTGCTCCCTGGAGCCTTGAGAAGCTCTCCCAGTGGGCGCTCTCCTTCGCCTACATCGTTTCCGTGACCTATTATCTTTCGCTTTTCGGCGATTTTGTCCTGCGAGGGGTCAACGTCGTCGATCCTGTGCTCTCTCATACGATCACTAGCGCCGTATTGATCTTTATCGCTGTTTATGGACAGCATCGGGGCTTCAACTTTTTGGGGCGTTTCGAAGCGCTCAAGCTGGGAATCATCGGCGGCTTGCTCGCGGGTTTGGCTTGGGGCAACTGGAAAGCCTGGGAGGCGGGGATCTGGCATCTACCGCAGACGACGGAGCCGAGCCTGCATGATTGGCGGATCGTTCTGGGGATGCTGATCGTCGTCCAGGGGTTCGAAACCTCCCGCTACCTCGGCGATAAATTCCCGCCCAAACTTCGAATCCGAACCATGCGCTACGCCCAGTGGATCAGCGGGGGGATTTATGTGGTCTATCTGACGCTGATGCTCTATTATTTCAACTATCCTCTTCCTCCGCACGGTCAAGATACCGCTATTATCACGTTGACGAAACATGTCGCGACGGTCCTGCCGGTGATGCTGCTGGTGCTGGCATTGATCGCCCAGTTCGATGCGGCCATCGCCGATGCTCAGGGGGGCAGCGGGTTGATGGAAGAGCTGAGTGCCCGGAGGATCACTTTGGGAATGGGGTATGCGATCATCGCCGTAGGCGGCTTGCTCATCGTCTGGACTTCCAACATTTTTCAGATCATCACCTATGCTTCACAGGCGTTTGCCGTCTACTATATGCTTCAGAGCATGGTGGCGGCCTTGACGGCGGCAGCTCATGAGGATATTTCCTGGCGTTGGCCGAAATTTTTCGGTTTCACATTGGTCGCTTCCATTGCTGCAGCCGTCGTCTTTTTCGGTGTGCCTGCGGGTGGATGATGCATGACTTGGAATGAAAAATCCAAAGAGGAGAAACAGGTGAAAGAACGATCGAAGCAGCGGAAAAACCGATGATTGACCGGGCCAAAGTGCAGGAGCTGGTCGAGAGGCTTCAGGAGACGGAAGCGGAACTCTATCGGGAACTGCGGGATGAGAAAGAACGGGTTACTTGTGATTTCGCCGAGGAGCGAATCGGCCTGTGGGAGTATATTCGCAGAGGGAAGATCCGCTACGGGATCAGTGCGCCGATCATTTATGCGATGATCATCCCGGCAGTGATCCTCGATCTATGCGTGACGATATATCAAGCGACCTGTTTCCCCCTCTACGGCATTCCCAAAGTACGGCGTCGGGATTACATCGCAATCGATCGACACCGGCTCCCCTATCTCAATGCTCTTCAGAAGCTCAATTGCGTCTATTGCGGCTATTTCAACGGCTTGATCGATTATGTCCGGGAGATCGCTTCACGGACTGAGCAATTTTGGTGTCCGATCCGTCACGCCCGACGTATCAAGGGCGTCCCTTCGCGTTACTGGCATTTTTTACGTTACGGTGACGGAAAAGATTTGAACAAACGCTGGAAAAAGCTGCGCCAGGAAGTGATCGAAGATTCTGATGAAATGTCACGGGGGTTCCGATGAATAGCCCTTTTTTTTCCCAACCCCATCGTCCTTTTTTCGTGTTGGGAATCCTCAACGCCGTTGTCTTCATGCTCCTCTTCCGACTGGCCTATACCGGAGTCTTGGGGATTGATGCGAAACTGTTACATGCCTACAGCATGTTTTTCCTTGTTTTTACGAATTTTTTCTACGGGTTTACCTACACGACCTTTCCCCGTTTCTGTGCCACGGCTCCCATCGATTCTCGGCGGTACCTGCGGGTTTGGGTTTTGCAGGTTTTGGCGACGCTCAGTTTTCTTGCGACGTTTTGGCTTCCCTTCGCTTTTTATGCGACGGTGCTCTTCGTTGCCACCTCTTTGGCGTATACACTGCGAATTTTTCTCGGGATTTATCGGCGGGCTTCCGCACCCAGGGAAGATCCCTACTGGATCATCGTCGCCTACGGGATGGGGGCATTGGCCAATCTGCTCTTTTTGTTGGCGGAGATCCCCTGTACGCATTGTCGGGCGGGAATCTTCTTTGAGTATGCGGTCTCGGTGGGGCTCTATCTTTATCTGATTTTTCTTCCTACGGTTATCGCTTTTCGGATGGTTCCTCTTTTTAGTCGGGTCATGGGATATCGCAAAAGTCCCTGGCTTTCACGGGCGGTTATCGGCTTGCTTTTGTTGCATGTCCTTGTCGGGGGATATGCTTCCCGCTGGCTCTTTGGAGTGGATCTGATTTTGGCGGGAGTGCTCGGGCGGGAGATTTTACGCATGGAGCCTCCCTTTCCCAATCGGGATCCGCTGCTTTGGGGGCTTCATTTGGCGATCTTCTGGCTCCCTCTGGGCTTTTTCCTGGGGGCGCTTTCGGAATTGGCCGGGGCATGGTTCTCAGTACCGATGTTGCGTCTGCCGCTGCATCTGTTGGCTTTGGGGTTTCTGACGACCATCCTTGTCGCTTTCGGGGCCCGGGTGACGCTGGGACACGGAGGAGCTTCTCTGCGGTCGGGACGAGGGAGCTCTTTGCTTTTTGCCTCGACCCAGCTTGTGCTGCTCGGACGACTGATCTTGAGTTTTGCGGTGGGAAGCGGAGCTTTTTTCCTCCTTTTCGATTTGAGCGTCGCACTCTGGATCGCACTCTTCCTCTTTTGGAGTGTTTTGTACGGTAGAATCCTTCTTTTCGGGGCACGCGTCGGGGCACGCGGTCCCGGAGAGTGAATGTAGCATATTTCAAAAGGCAGATAGAATGAGTGAAGAGCAGGAGCGTCAATATCGACAGGAGGACTCCAAGGTCGAAGTGAGCGGATTCGAGGCGAAATATTACGATACGCTAATGAATCTAATCACCCTGGGTTGGTATCCCTCTTTCATTCGTAGGGCGATTGACGATTTGGAGTTAAAGCCCGGGCAGCGTGTTTTGGATCTGGGAGCGGGGACGGGGCGCAACGCACTGCTGATGCATGAACGGATCGCTCCCGGAGGCGAAATTGTCGCTCTGGAGATCGGAGAGGAGATGAAAGCGCAGTTTGTGAAAAAAACGCGGGAATATCCCGAAATTCGCCTCGAAGAGCGTCGGATCGATGAACCTCTGCCTTACAAAGAGGAGTTTGACACGGTTTTCATCTCTTTTGTACTGCACGGATTTGTCCAGGAGCGACGTGAAACCATTTTGACCAATGCATGGCGGGCGCTCAAACCCGGAGGGAGATTCGCTATTCTCGACTACAACAATTTTGATCTGGATACGGCACCGGCTTGGATCCGTTTTGCCGTTCGTCGGGTGGAGTGCCCCCTGGCGGAGGATTTCATCCGCAGAGATACCCGGCAGATGCTGAGCGCACACGGTTTCGGAAATTTTCGGCAGCACGGATATTTCCGCGGATATCTGCGTCTTCTAACGGCCGAAAAACTTTTTTAGGAAGAGAGGACGGGGGAGTTCTCCAGAATCTTACGTTAAAATTGAATGAAGAATTTTAGAAGGATCGATATGAATTTCGGCAATCTCTTCAAAAGCATGCGCAAACAAGGAGAGCAGCAAGAAGCCCCCAGCCATTGGATCAAATGCCCCGAGTGTCTCTCGTTGATGTATTACAAAGAGGTGGAATCCAAGCACAATGTCTGTCCCAAATGCGGTCATCATTTCCGCATCGGAGCGCAGGAACGCATCGCGCTTCTGGCGGACGAGGGGAGCTTTGTCGAGCACGACGCGGGGTTGGTCCCTGTGGATCCTTTGAAATTCGTCGATAAGAAGAGTTACAAGAAACGCATCGACGAGAGCCGAAACAAGACGGGAGGCCGCAGCTCTTCGGTCATCAGCGGTTCGTGTACGATCGGCGGCAATCCCGCGGAGCTGGTTGTTTTTGATTTTGCGTTCATGGGCGGATCGTTGGGCTCCGTGGAGGGCGAAAAGATCGTTCGGGCGGTTCATCGTGCGATGGAGAAGGAGTGCGGTGTGGTCATCGTCTCAGCGAGCGGGGGTGCACGGATGCAGGAGAGTACCTATTCGTTGATGCAGATGAGCAAAACCTCAGCGGCTCTCCATCGTCTGCATGAACGGGGCTTGCCGTTTATCTCCGTATTGACCGATCCGACAATGGGCGGGGTGAGCGCCTCTTTTGCGATGCTGGGAGATATCATCATGGCCGAACCCAATGCCTTGATCGGTTTTGCGGGCCAGCGGGTCATCAAGCAGACCATCGGTGCCGATCTCCCCGAAGGCTTCCAGCGGGCGGAATTTCTTCTCGAACACGGTCTCATCGATATGGTCGTCGACCGCAGCGCGATGAAAAAGAGTATCTCCGACTTCCTCCGTCTTTTCCGGAAGCGTGATTGATCCCCTGACGGACGATGAACGGTAGAAAAATTCTTTTGCTCGAAGACGACGCTTCGTTGCACGAAACGATTCGGGAAGATCTGGAAGAGCAGGGATATATCGTGATCTCCGCTTACGACGGTTACGAAGCGCAGGATCGCCTCTACGAACATCGTTTTGATCTGCTGCTTTTGGATGTCAATGTTCCGGAAGTGGACGGCTTCGCTCTGCTCGAAGCCGCACGCAAAGAGGGTGTGGAAACGCCTGCGATCTTTCTGACGGCCCGTGAGAGTGTAGATGATCTGGAAAAGGGATTTCGCAGCGGGGCCGACGACTATCTACGCAAACCCTTCGCATTGCGGGAGCTCAGAATCCGGATCGAAACTCTGCTCAAGCGTTCCTATTCACCCCAGCGTACCGAGACGATCGATCTGGGGAAAGGAGTGCATTACGATCTGAAGGCTCAACGCCTCGAAACACCGAAAGGTACGGTGACCTTGGGCAGGAAAGAGGGGCGACTGCTGGAGCTTTTCCTCCGTCATCCGGGAGAGATCCTCAGTCACGAGCGGATCTACGATGCCCTCTGGGAGTATCCGGAAGAGCCCAGTGACGACTCCTTGCGCACGTACATCAAAAAGCTTAGAAAACTTTTGGGCAAAGAGCGTATCGTCAGCATCAAAAAGCAGGGGTATCGTTACGTTGCTTCGGAGTGAACGTAGCACGCTGCGGCGCTTTCTGGCGCTATATGCGTTCTTGACTCTGGCGTTGGTTCTTCTCGTCTCTGTGTTCTACTACCGCTCCGAAGAGAGGATCATGCTCCTCCGACGCAAAGCCCAGGTGGCCGACTACGCCGCCGATCAAATCAAACGGTTACGCAGACTCCACGAACATTTTCCCCGGGAGCGTACCTACCCCCGTGATCCTCGATTTCGCAGTGCCATCTACGACCTGGAACATGTGCAAATTTTTTCGACGATGCGCAACAACGTCGTAGATTTCAGACGGGACATCTACCGACACGACGGAGTGATCCATTTCGTCAAACTTCTTGATAGTTATTATCTTGGAGCCAAATACCTCTTTATCGAAATCCCCGACGATCGCACCTGGTTCTGGACAACATTGGGCAAGACGGCCCTGGGAGCCGGAGTCGCACTCTTTTTTCTGGCTCTGGCAGGACTCTATCTCGCTCGCCTTTTCCTGAGTCCTATGCGACGCTCCATCGAGCTGCTGGATCGTTTCATCAAGGACACCACCCACGAACTCAATACTCCGCTCATGACGATCCTGGCCAATGTGGAAGGGCTTGATCCATCTGCGCTTGATGCTCGTCAGCGGAAAAAACTGGAACGGATCGATCTTGCGGCTCGGACGGTTTCGACACTCTACGATGATTTGAAATACGTTACGTTGGAGAGTGAACGCCCCGCCCGGGATACCGAATTCAATCTGAAGGAGCTGATCGAAAAGCGCATACTCTTTTTCGAGACGATGTTTCGGGCCAAAAACCTTGAACTGCACACGGATCTACGCCCGGTCGTGATACATGCGGATCGTCGTCTCATCGCACGGCTTGTAGACAACCTGCTTTCCAATGCCGTGAAATACAACCGAAGGGGTGGATCGATCGAGATCACTTTGCGACCGGGAGAACTCTCCATTCGTGACAGCGGGCGGGGGATTCCGCCCGAGGCTTTGCGGGAGATCTTCGATCGTTATGCCCGCTTTGACGAGAGTGAAGGAGGCTTTGGTCTGGGCTTGGACATTGTCCGCCGTATTGCACAGCGCTACGGCTTGAAGCTTTCCCTCGACTCGGAACCGGGAAAAGGGACGGAAGTTAGAGTGATGTGGAAGGATGTAGAGTCATGAGACGGATCGTTTTTTTACTATTGGTTTTTATCGGTTTTGGGATGATACTCTCTGCCAAGACGACGATTTTCGATCGCAACTGTGTCTCCTGCCACCGACGCAAAGGAGTCTCTTTGCGTCGGACCTTCATGAATGCACTGTTGATCTACAGCGGAGAGAAAAACATGAAAGCCGGATTGAAATATTTTCTTCGCCACCCCAGCAAAGAGACCTCCGTCATGGGTGAGGAGTATTTTCGCACTCACCGCCTAAAGGCACCGACAACCTTGACGGATTCGGAACTCGATGCCGCCCTTGATACCTATTGGCAACGCTACAAAGTGATTGGAAATCTTCGATAAAGAAGCTGTTTTCTCCGAAAGATGACTCAAATACACAATGGTTTCACAATTTTCTTGCTATAATTGCTTTGTCACTAAATTATCACAAGGAGACAAAATGAAAAAAATTGCATTGACAATGATCTTCGCCGGTGCCACTCTGATGGCGGCTGACGGAGCGGCTCTCTTCGCCAAATGCGCGGGATGCCACGGTCAAAACGGTAAAACCAAAGCGCTGGGTAAATCTGCTCCCATCGCCGGTCTGCCTGCTGATACCATCATGAAAGACCTTGAAGGTTACAAAGCCGGTACTCTGAACAAGCACGGTATGGGTGGCGTCATGAAGGGTCAGGCTGCCGCTCTGAGCGCAGACGACATGAAAGCCCTCGCCGACTACATCAGCAAACTCGGCAAGTAATTATCGTCACAGCGTTCGCCGGATGTCCGGCGGAACGCCTATTTTTTCTTTCCACAATATTCTTCATATCCATTTATGTCAACGTTTTATATACTCAGTTGAATCCTCTGAAAGATTCTCAAAAGACAGCCTCACAGCAAAGAATTGACGCATTATGTGAAGCAGAGTGTTTTTCAGAAGATTTATCAAGCAAACATCGATTTGGATAAAAGCCACTTAGATGTCGTACGATATCCCCATATCACGCATTGGAGAAAAAATGCAGGAAAAAAAACGCCACATCGCTATGCTGATCGATTGTGACAACGCCAGTCCCTACGCGATCAAAGGAATCCTCAAAGAGCTTTCGAAATACGGAGAGGTGATCGTACGTCAGGCCTACGGTAACTGGAACAATCCGCAGTTGACCCCCTGGATGGATCGTCTGCTCGAACACTCCATCAAGCCGATCCAGCAGTTTGACTACACCAAAGGCAAGAACGCTACCGACATCGCCATGGTGATCGACGCGATGGATCTGATGTATACCCGGGATCTCGACGGTTTTGCACTCGTCACTTCCGACAGTGATTTCACCCCGCTCGCGCAGCGACTCATGTCCAACGGCCTGACAGTCTACGGCTTTGGAGAGAAAAAAACTCCCAAAGCGTTCATCAACTCCTGTAGCCAATTCATTTATACCGAGAATTTGGAACGGGAAGAGAAAAAATCCAAAAGCCGAACCGAAGAGGTCGTAAAGAAAAAGCGGGGGAAAAAGAATCCTCCCAGCGAAGCCGAAAGCAAAATCGATACAGTGCTGGAAGATGAGGAATTTATCGATCTCCTTCTGACGGGTCTGCAAAAGACCGCCGGAGAGAACGGCTGGGTCAATGTCTCTGATCTAGGGCAGTATCTGAGCAACAACTCCGCGTTCAGTCCCGTCAACTACGGGTATGAAAAGCTCGGTGCGCTTCTGCGTAACATTCCTTTCTTGGAGAGTAAGTTCGAGAATAACAATTCAATCATGTATGTGCGTGAAAAGTGAGCGGCACCTCTCTTTTTTTAAAGATTTCAATCCGGAGGCTGATCGGAAAAAAGAGCGACGAGAAAGAGAATCACCGAAAGCAGCATTAGAAGTGGTAGAAGGTTGATCGGATCGGAAAAGTCCAGAGTCAGAAGTTCATTCCATACTTTTATCACTTTCTCCATACTGAAATGTTATCATTAGTATGTATTTAAGTGAATAAAATGTATCCCGATTGTAGATAAATAAACTGTGGAGTCGGGAAACAAATAAAGAGGAGGGAGAGGCAAAATGCAATTTGATTATGGAAAAATTACAGCCTCAGATCGTTATAAATTGATGGCGCAGAGCGTAGTACCTCGCCCCATCGCCTGGATCGTCACCGAAGATGAAGGTGTGCTCAATCTTGCACCGTTCAGTTATTTTACGCCGCTCTCTTCCGAACCTCCGACGCTGATCGTTTCGGTCGGGCATCGCCCCGACGGAACGCCCAAAGATACCTTGGACAATCTCCGCAAAAGAGGTCGTTGTACCCTTTGTCTTGTCTCTCCTGAGTTGCTTGAACCGATGCATTACAGCTCGAAGTCGCTGAGTCACGAGGAGAGTGAAGCGGAACGCTTCCGGATTCCGATGATTGAAGTTTTTGAGAATTATCCTCCGATGGTCGAAGGGGCGCCCAGTGCTTTCGCCTGTACGCTTTTGCAGGAGGTCGATCTCTCCGGCAGTTTGACCCGTCCTCTGATTTTGAAAATAGAACGGCAGTATCTCGACGATCGATGCATCACTGATGCTGAACATCTCCGTCTCGACTGTGCACTTCTCTCACGGGTTGGGGCATCCTATGCGCGACTCGGGACAGTGATTGACGCTCCGGATTTTCCTAATCTTTGAGTGACGGTGGGAACGTAGTTATGAAGTGGAAGAGAATAAAGCAAAAGATAGGAGAACTCTTTTCCTGTAGCGAAGAGCAAAGGAATGCTCAGGATCCTTTCATCGTAGAGATGCTGTTTCGGCAGTCGGTAGGTACGCTGCGTTTTTTGTTGTTGGCTTCCTTGGTTGTAGCCATTGTCCTATTCGTCGAGAGTGATATACCGACTTACATTATCGTCGGATGGATGGGGATTCTTTTCCTGGTGGTCCTTTCCCGCATTCGGTTGCAAAAGAATTTTTTCAAGACCGTCGTAGATCGTGGAAAAGATCTGGAATGGATCGAAGCACAGTATCGTCGGTTTTTCGTTCTGGCACTTTTGACCGCCATTTTCGCAGGAGTGTCTATTCCTCTCTTTATTCCGTACCTGCATAGTTCCTATTACGTTTTCGGGCTATTCGTTTTTGTCGTGGGTATTGCTGCCGGTGCGATAGCATCGCTTTTTCCTTCGCCGGCACTTGCGACACTCTATACATTTTTTCTCACGTTCCCTCTGGTCATTTTTCTCCTGGAGAAAAAAGAGATTGGAGCAACGGTCGATGCTTTGGGCATTCTCCTCCTGATCGTCATGCTAACATTTATCGCTCAAACGACGAGAAAATTCATGCAGCGTACCCGTGCTCAAAAACGGACGATTGACAGGAAGGAGGAGGAACTTCGAGCTCTTTTCGAACAGACCCCGATCCCTGTGTTCTATTTTGATCGCCATCTTCATATCAAAAAGTTCAATCAGGCGTTCAAAGAGTTTTTCGGTGATCCTGCAGATTTTGAATTGAGAGATTTCGATATCCACAAGATCCAGGACAAGAAAATGGTTGCGCTTTTGGAGTCGGTGATCGAACAGGGAGAGGAGATCGAATACGACGGTCCCTATCATAGCAGCTATCAAAATCAGGAGTTTCGAGTTCTTGCAAAAATTGTCCCTCTTTATAATGATGAGAAGCAAATCATAGGAGGAATCGCCAGTTTCCTGGATAAAACGTTGGAGATTGAAAGCATCAAATACTTGGAAAAACTCGCTGCGCATGATCCTTTAACAGAACTTGGCAATCGTCGAAGTCTGATTCAGTCTCTTCGTCAATTGGTCTCCACCACGGGGAAAGAGGCGAAATTCTCACTTCTTTATTATATGGATCTCAATCAATTCAAGCCGATAAACGATACCCTTGGGCACAATTTCGGCGACCGTGTTTTGCAGGAAGTCTCAAAACTCCTTCGCTCCATGGCTCCGGAGGAGGGGAACGTTTTTCGCTACGGCGGTGATGAATTTGTTATTCTTTATCCCCACTGTTGTCAAACAGAGGAAGATGCTCGGAAAATGGGAGTTTCCTTTGCAAGAGAGATCAACCGTCGGCTCCGGCATGAGATTTTTGTGGATCAATATCATTTGAGTATGCATGCAAGCATCGGCATCATCGTTATTACAGACGAAATGAAAGAACCTGATGAAATTATCCGTCATGCCGACATAGCTATGTATCAGGCAAAGACTCACAAATCTGATTATACGTTCTATAATTTTGATATGGATCGACGGAGGAAAAAATCGTTTTTTCTTCGACAGAGTCTCAGTTCTCCGCAATTGACGGAACAGTTGGAACTCTATTATCAGCCGATTTATGCGATGGAGTGCCACCAACTGATCGGTGCCGAAGCTCTGGTGCGCTGGAAGCATCCGGAATTGGGAAGATTGATGCCCAAAGAGTTTATTTCACTCGCAGTGGAGTGTGGAGAGATCGGCCGTATCGGTGATTGGGTGCGTGAACAAGTCTGTCGAATCCTTGAACGTACCAAATCAAAAGCAGATTTGATTCGTTTCATCTCTATCAATGTCGATGCTCATGAATTGGGAAACAAAAATTTTACCCGACGCTTACAGCAACAGATCATACATCATGGTATTGATCCTTCGCGTATTGTGCTGGAAATCACTGAAAATTCACTTGTTGACAATTTCAACCTTCTACAAAGCAATATCTCTCTCTTGAAAGAGATGGGTATTCGCTGGGCAATTGATGATTTCGGAGTGGGGTACTCGTCTCTTTCATATCTGCAACGCCTCTCTTTTTCTATCCTAAAAATAGATCGGAGTTTCATCGCTTCACTTCTCGACGATCCGCATACAGCTTTCCTTGTAGCTCATATCGGACAGATAGCGACACATCTGGGATACAAAATTATCGCGGAAGGGATCGAAACTGAAGCCCAGTTAAGGAAGCTTCTAGAGATCTATCCAGAGATCATGTGTCAGGGGTTTTTCTTTGAAAAGCCGATGGATGAGAGCCATTTCCTTGAATTGCTTGAAAGGGAGCGTCAGGGCATAAAGGATCGAAATAGATTTCGATCGGATTCGGAAAAAACGAGCATATGAAAATTTCGACAAAATCCGCTAGAGGTTCTGTTATTGTTATTACCGGATGTTCCAGCGGGATAGGTCGAGTGACGGCCGGTTATCTAAAAGAGCGCGGCTGCCGCGTCTATCCGACGGCACGGACCGAGGAAGAGGTCGCCGAGTTGCGCGAAGAGGGCTTCGACAATCCTCTGCGTCTCGACGTACGCAAGTCCGAAGAGATCGCCAACGTCATCGAAACGGTCCTGGATAAGGAGGGACGCATCGATGTCTGGTTCAACAACGCCGGCTACGGCCAGATGGGAGCTGTGGAGGATTTGCCTACCAAGATGCTTCGGGAACAGTTCGAGACCAATGTCTTGGGCCTGCACGAGTGTACCCGGCAAATTTTGCCGGTGATGCGTCGTCAAGGCAGCGGTAAGATCATCCAGCATAGCTCAGTTCTGGGGTTGATCGCCTTGCCGATGCGGGGTGCCTACAATGCCAGTAAATACGCGATCGAAGGGCTCACCGACACACTGCGGCTGGAGCTGGCGGGCAGCGGGATCTATGTCTCACTGCTCAATACCGGCCCCGTCATAAGCCGCTTCCGTGCCAACGCCCTCGCGACACTGGACAAAATCGACATCGAGCACTCCCGCTGGAGGGAGACCTACCGTGCAGCTTTGGCGGGCAATGCAAAAAAGGTCCCTTTCAACCTTCCCCCCGAGGCCGTGGCGGAAGTGGTGCATCGCATCGTCCTCGCCGAACGTCCCGCCCCGCGCTACTACATCACCAAAGCGACTTGGATGCTCGGCATCGCCAAGAGGCTTTTGAGTACACGCTTGCTCGATCGACTGCTGTTGAAGGTATAATAAATTAGTAGTATTAAGTGCTATGTGCTAAGTGTAAAGAAGAAAATTATTAAGTGAGAGGGAGAAGTTGGAATGGACAAGATAAATATCGGAGTCGTGACGACGAGCGATCGGGCCAGCCAGGGGATTTACGAGGACGAATCGGGAGTCGCCATCATCGAGACGATGAAAGAGTATCTAAAGAATGAGTTGGAGTTTCACTATCGCTGTATTCCCGATGAACGGCACATCATTGAAGAGGCGCTGCTGGATCTTTCCCGGGATAAGAAGTGTGATCTAGTGGTTACCACAGGAGGGACGGGACCGGCACCCCGTGATGTCACCGTGGATGCGACCCTCACGGTCTGCGATAAGATTCTTCCCGGTTTTGGTGAACAAATGCGGGCGGTGAGCCTCCAATACGTTCCCACGGCGATCCTCTCTCGCCAGACCGCGGGGATCTGCTGCAATACCCTGATCATCAATCTGCCGGGCAAGCCCAAATCGATCCGGGAGTGCCTCGATGCGGTCTTTCCGGCAGTTCCCTATTGCCTCGACCTGATCGGAGCCGGATATATGGAAGTCAATGAAGAGGTGATCAAGGCTTTTCGGCCGAAAACAAAGTGATGAATGATTAATGATGAATGGTGAATGATTTTGGTTGGGATTTATTAGAAGGAGTAACGGCGTGGAAATTGAGTTTATCGAGGAGAAGTTCAACGAGATATTCCGGGAGCTGGAGAAGGAGGTGATGGAGATCCTCGAAGATCAGAGCCTGGATAAGAAAAACACCAATCTGCGGATGAAGCCCCTGAGCTCTACCAAACAGATTTTGGGGAATGCGCTGGAGAGTATCCGGATGGTTCATCGGTTGGATCAGGAAGCGCAGGACAAGAGCTAAATGTCTCGAAGCGTTGAAGAGAAAGAGGAGCAAAGCGGCGCTCTTTACTTTGTCTATGAAGGGGCGCGCGAGGAGCTGCCCGAGGCGTTGCTGCAGGAGATCGAGGCACAGAAATTGGAGTGGCTCGATGCCGGGGAGTTTTTCGAAAGCTCTTTTGAGTCCAAAGATCGCATCATCGCCCACGGCTCTCTTCTCTTTTTGAAAAAAGTCCTGCGCAAAGCGGAAGCGGAAAGCTTCAGCCTGGCGATTTTGCCCACACCCAAGCAGCCAAAGCTGGCCCGGCTTTTGGGGCTAAGCGGTGTGGAGGGCTCTCTCCTGGCCTTTTTGGGGAGCGTCGAGCCCCAGCCTCTCGATCTGCTCTATGCCGAAGAGGAGCCGGTCTTTTTCAGTGCGCTGGTGGGTGAGGCGCCGCCGCTGGGTCTGCAGAATATGGCGCTCAACGAAGATCTGGAGCGCGGCAGTCGTCTGGGGCTCTTCTTTCGTGCCTTCTGGAGCTTGCGGGGGTTGCGCCGCGTTCTGGCCGAGGTGACGACCGCCAAAGGACAGACCCTCAAAACCGCCATCACCGGAGCGCTCATCTTCAACCGCGAGGCCAACAGCTTCGCCGCCAATCTTCTGCAGGAGTCGAGCTACAACGACGGGCAGCTGCGGGCTCTGCTGATCTCTCCGCTTTCCGTGGTCTCCTATCTGCACCATCTGACGGTCTCCATCTACGCCCGTTTCCGTCAGCCCTCTCTGCCCGATTCGGTGGGTCTGATCAAGAGCGAATCGCTGACGATCGAGTGTGATCCGCCCCTGAAAATTTCCGTCGACGGGGTGGAGCGGGGAGAGACACCGATGAGCTTCCGGGTCCATCCCAAAGCGATACGCTTCTGCGCCTCCGAGAGCTTCTGGGAGCGCAACCACCCCACCCAAAGTGACAAAGAGACGCTCAGAGTCGATCACCTCCCCAAAGAGGACGAGGCCAAAGAGGTGATCCGCAAACACTTGCCGATTTTGACCCATGCCAGCGAAGAGGAGTACAAAGAGCTCTTTACCACGCTTAGGGCCGACGGAAAGCTGAGCAGTACCTTTGTGATCCTGATGATCCTCAGCACTCTGCTGGCAACGGTGGGGCTTTTCCTCAACAGTGCCTCGGTGGTCATCGGCGCGATGCTCCTGGCACCGCTGATGCAGCCCATCGTCACCTTCTCCATGGGGCTGCTGCGCTGGGACGGCTCGCTGGCCTACGGAGCGCTGCGGACGGTGAGTGTGGGGGTGGTGTTGGTGCTGCTCAGCGCCCTGATTCTGGCGGCACTTCTGCCTTTTAGGGAGCTGACCGCCGAAATGGCGGGACGGCTCCATCCCAGCCTCTTGGATCTGTTGGTGGCGGTGGTCTCCGGTATCGCCGCGGCCTACGCCAAAAACAATCCGAAAATCAGCGGCTCTCTCGTCGGTGTGGCCATCGCCGTGGCCCTGGTGCCGCCCCTCTCTACGGCGGGGATCGGACTGGGCTGGGGAGATTGGATGATGTTTTATCACGCCTTTCTCCTCTTTTTGACCAACTTCGCCGGGATCGTCTTCGCTGCGGCGTTGATGTTTATGCTTTTGGGGTTTTCGCCCCTGCATCGGGCCCAAAAGGGACTGATCTACGGAGTCATGATGGTATTGATCGTGGCGATTCCTCTGACACTGACCTTTCGCCAAATGGTCCGTGATGCCGATCTGCTTCAACGTCTGGAACGCCAAGAGTTTCGGGTGGAAGGCACTCGCGTCGCCTTGAACAACATGCTTTTGCACCACGACAAAATCGACCGTCTTTTATGCGACTTGCTGGTCTCCCGCCCTCTGACGACCTCGGCGCTCAAACGGCTCAAAGATCGGATCGAGCGCATCGCCGGCGAGCCGCTGGAAATGGAGTGCTCCCAACGGATTCGTTTTTAGATTCTAGAAGATTAAGCTAAACAATACTACACTAATAATATAATTATTTTATAAGGAGGATTTTATGAAAAAAATAATTGCAATTAGTGTGGGATGGGTGATAGCAACAGGCGTCTATGCTTCTGTGGGTGGAAAAGTGGCTAAGAGTGTGGTCAAACATGAGATGAAAGAGAGCGGTAAAAACAAAGTGGAGAAGAAAGTGGACAAAGCGTTAAAAAAAGAGAAAAGGAAGGTTGAAGCCAAAGCGATTAAAGCCGTTTTCTGAAGTAAAAAGGTAAAGATTTGTGAGAATGAGTAGAGTAATAGCAATTCTTTTCATATCATTGACATTTGGTGCCTGCAATCAGCAAAAAAAGGAGATTCAAAGTCAACAAAAAGCAGCGAGTACGTCACAGAGTGCGCTTGGGATGGATCGTAATATGCACGGCTGCATCGTAAGCGCCGGCTATCGTTGGTGCGCATACCTCGAAAAATGTGTCCGTCCCTGGGAGTTGGCCAAAGAGAGAGGCTTCAACCAGGAGAAACAAGCTTTCGAGAAATTCTGTCAACCCAAAAAAAAGGAGAAACAATGAATCTGAAAAAACGAAGCGTCGCCATGGTGGCGGCATTGGCCCTGACTCTGGGCATCACGACGGCGGATGCCTGTACCGGTATCCGCCTCAAGGCCAAAGACGGCACGGTCGTCCACGCACGGACCCTGGAGTTCGCCGTGGATCTCAAATCCAACGTCGTGATCATCCCCCGCAACTATCAGCGCAGCGGTACCACCCCCGACGGCAAGAAGGGGATGCAGTGGAAGACCAAATACGCCACCATCGGTGCCAACGGCGTGGAACTCCCCTATATCTTCGACGGACTGAACGAAAAAGGGCTGGCGGTTGGAACCTTCTATTTCCCCGGTACTGCCAAGTATATGCCTTACAGCGACGCCGTAGCTTCCAAGACCATCGCTCCCTGGGAGTTCGGCTCCTGGGTACTGGAGAATTTCGCCACGGTCGACGAAGTCCGCAAAAACATCGACAAAGTGGTCGTTCCTTCCGTCGTACTCAAGGCCTGGGGATTTGCTCCTCCGGTACACTATGTCGTCCATGACGCCAGTGGCAAGAGCATCGTCATCGAGTTCGTCAACGGCAAGCCTGTGATCTACGACAATCCACTGGGGGTTATGGCCAACTCTCCCACTTTCGACTGGCACATGACCAACCTGCGCAACTATATCAACGTTTCACTCAAGCCGGTCAAAGAGCTCAAACTCGACGGCGTCGTTCTCAAACCCTTTGGAATGGGAGCGGGTATGCACGGAGTTCCCGGTGACTTCACGCCTCCCTCCCGTTTTGTCCGCGCCGCGCTCTTCAGCCACGCGATCTTCCAGCCCAAGACCGGCAACGATGCCGTTCTGGAAGCTTTCCACATCCTCAACAACTTCGACATTCCCCGCGGATCGGTCCGGGAAGAGAAGAAAGACGAGCATGGCAACGTGGAGGCAGACTACACCGTCTGGACTAGCGCCAACGACCTCAAGCGCAAGCGCTTCTATTTCCGCACCTACAATGACTCACGGATCCGTATGGTCGACCTGACCAAATTCGACCTCAACGCCAAAAACATCGTTGTCATCCCCATGGACAGCAAGGAAGAGATCAAAGAGCTGACGATCAAAGACGCCGTCAAAAAATAAAGGATAAACTCCTGTTTGTCGCGGGCTTGTCCCGCAATCCCTTCGAAATTAAGTCTTCTGAAAAATCGAATTGATTCTATACCGTCATCCTGAACTCGATTCAGGATCCACGCTTTCACAGGGATTATGGCCCTGGATTCCGGATCAAGTCCGGAACGACGAGGTTTTTCAGAGTGCTTACAAATCCATATCGAAAGTGAGAATAGATGAAACGTAGAACCTTCCTCCAGGGGACCCTGGGAATTCTAGCCGGCAGCGCGCTCCTTAGCGCCCAGGATAAAGCCAAAAGCGTCACCCTCCAGGAGGTGGCGATGGGGATGAAAGCCCTGCCGGAAGTGCAGATATACACCGCCGGCAAGATCCATACGATGGATCCCGCCAACCCCAATGCCGAAGCGATCGCCGTGCAGGGGGATCGGATATTGGCGGTGGGCAAACTCAAAGAGCTGCAGCAGGCGCTCAAAGACCAGCCCTACCGCATCGACCGCCGCTTCGAGGACAAGGTGATCGTCCCGGGTTTCATCGCCCAGCACGTCCACCCCTTTCTGGGGGCACTCTCCATGGAGTCGACGATCATATCCATCGAGGATTGGGCGCTGCCCAGCGGCTACGTGAAAAAAGCCGAGGGGCACGAGCAGTACATCGAGCGCATCAAAGAGGCTCTGGCCAAACTGGACAAAGAAGATCCCGAGAAGAAAAAACCTCTCTTCACCTGGGGATTTCATCAGACCTTTCACGGGGCGCTCAACCGCGGAGTTCTCGACCAGGTCGAAAAGAAACGCCCCATCTTCGTCTGGCACCGCTCCTGCCACGAGTTCATCCTCAACAGCGGCGCGATGGAGCTCTCGGGGATCACGGAGAAGTTTATCGCGACACTGCCCAAAGAGGCCCAGGCTATGTGCAGCTACAAAGAGGGCCACTTCTGGGAGCAGGGGCTCTTCGGGGTGCTGGGCAAGCTCTCGCCCTACGTGGCGACTCCCGAGCAGTTCCGCCACGGCCTGCGCACCTTCGCCGACTATATGCATATGCAAGGCATCACCGCCGCCTCCGAGCCGGGAGGCGTGCTCTCCAAGCCTATGACCGAAATCATCAACGACGTTCTGGGGGATCCCAATACCCCGTTTCGTTTCTATTTTCTCCCCGATGGCAAGAGCCTGGCGGAGAAGTACATCAAAGGCGACCTGATCGGCGAAACCGAAAAGCTGCTCAGCTGGGGCAAGGGCAAGTGCTCCTACCAGCCCAAGCAGGTCAAACTCTTCGCCGACGGGGCGATCTACTCCCAGCTGATGAAGCTGCGGGCGGGTTATACCGACGGCCACAAGGGCGAGTGGATGATGGAGCCCAACCTCTACGCCGCGGCGTTTCGCAAATACTGGGAAGCAGGCTATATGATCGTCACCCACGTCACCGGCGACGGCGGCCTGGATATGATGCTGGAGAACCTGGAGATCAACATGCGCCGCACCCCCCGCTACGACCACAGGACCACGGCGGTGCACTTCGGCGTCGCCCAGCCCGACCAGATCGAGCGGATCAAGCGCCTGGGCGCCATCGTCAGCGCCAACCCCTACTACGTGACAGCCCTGGCGGACAACTACGCCCAGCACGGCATGACTCCCGAACGGGTCAAGCGGATGGTCCCTCTGGGGGATGTCAAGAAGGCGGGGATCCACTTCTCTTTGCACTCCGATATGCCGATGGCTCCGGCCCAGCCCCTTTTCCTCGTCGACTGTGCCGTCAACCGCATCTCCACTTCGGGCAAAGTCTCGGCTCCCGAGCAGTGCATCGACCGGATGTCGGCCCTGCGTGGAGTCACCTGGGAGGGGGCCTACTCCTGGCGGATGGAGGATCAGTTCGGCAGCATCGAGCCGGGCAAACTGGCCAACCTGACGATCCTGGAGGAGGACCCCCTCACCGTCGATCAGCGGAAGATCAAAGACATCAAAGTCTGGGGTACCATCGTCGAAGGGGACATCCTGCCGGTCAAGCGCAAACAGAAAGAGCAAAGAAGTGTCGCGCGCAATACCGCCTTCCCCGGAAAGCCTCTGGAGGCTACGGAGCTGGAAGAGGCCCTCAGAAGCACCCCGGGCAATCACACCGCCCACAACGGCTGCGTCTGCTCTTTGAACCGGAAATTCGCCGCGGCGATGATCGCAAACAGCCTGGATACGGTGAGGGATTGAGAGTGAAAAGAGTCTGGAAACAGGGCGTGTTGACGTTGCTTCTGGCCCTTGGCGCTGTTCCGGCGCAGGCCGGCGAAAAAAATATGGAAGAGCTGAGCAAGGAGCTGGCCAACCCTCTGGCACAGATCTGGAACCTCTCCTTCCAGCACAACCATACCCGTATCAAAGGAGACGCGGTCAAAGGGCATCACTATGTGGATACGACGCTCTTCCAGCCGGTGCTGCCCATACCCCTGGAGGGTGGATACACCTTTTTTGCCCGCCCGGTGATCACCTACATCCACGGCCCCACCTCCGTGGAGTACACACCTTCGGGGTTCGTCAGCCGGGAGGACAAATCGAGCTTCGGCGACACGATCCTGCCGGTGGGGATCGGTAAGGTCAACAACACCGGATGGTCCTGGGGTGCGGGGGCGACTTTTATCTTTCCTACCTCCAACAACGATTTTCTAGGGTCGCACCAGTATCAGGCGGGGCCGACGGCGTTGCTGCTCTGGGCCAACGAAAAATGGACCGTCGGCACCCATATCCAGCACTGGTGGGGCATCGCCGACGACGGCAAATCGGATGACGACCCAATCATCAAAGCCGCTCACAAGAAGAATATCAACCACACCGATATGCAGTATTTCATCGTCCGCAACCTTCCCGATGCCTGGCAGATCCGCACCTCGCCACACATCACCTACGACTGGAGCGCCAAGGCGGGAGAGCGCCTGACGCTGCCCATCGGCATCGGCATCGGCAAAATGGTCAAACTGGGCAAAATGCCCGTAATGCTGATGATGGAGTATCAAAAGAGTATCGTCAAACCTGACCACGTGGGCAACGATACGACACTGATGCTTCAGGTGAACTTCATCATCAAAAACCCTTTTGGATCGATGTAAAACAAGCTCTCTGTGCCAAGAGGTTTGACGGCTGTCAAGCCTCTTTTTATCCCAGCGGGGTAGAATAGTACAATCGTACCCGAAGGAGAAAGCATGGATACCAGCTTCGATATGTTCATCGAAACGGAAGTGCCCGAAAACGAGTTGATCATTTCCAGAACCGATCTAAACGGCGTCATCACCTACGTCAACGAAACCTTCGCCCACATCTCCGGCTACGAACCCGAAGAGCTCATCGGCAAACCCCACAGCATCATCCGCCACCCCGATATGCCCAGATCCGCCTTCGCCGACCTCTGGGAGACGATACGCTCCGGCAAAACCTGGGAGGGCTACGTCAAAAACCTCCGCAAGGACAAAGGCTATTACTGGGTCTACGCCCGCATCTCCCAGGTGATCAAGGACGGCAAGGTCGTCGAGTACAAGTCCCTGCGCGAACCGGTCCCCAGAGAGAAGCGGATCGAGATGCAGAACCTCTACGACCGGATGCGCGCCGAAGAGGAGGGGACCAGCCGGGTGGTACTCTACACCAAAAACGAGAATCTCGAAGAGCTGAAAAAATACGATCTATTGTCCAAGTGAATGGCATCATCCTGATCGTGAAAGAAAATAGCGCGGAAACGATGATTCTCAAAATGGTTGAGGGCTTTCATTTCCGTCAGAATTATTTGATCCAGCCGTTAGATCTGAGTAAAAGTGGGATGATCCATTGTTCGGTTACATCAGATAATACTGCATTGGAAGGTGAGAAGTTGCACCGTCGGTTCAAAAAAGCTTCATTGAAGGTGTGTGAAGCCAACGACGAAGTGATTCGCGATTTCGACAATGCCGTAGCGGACGGGTTGGATGATAGAGTGGCGTAACAATTGTCAAACTGATTCTCGAATTCCAGGATTGAAAAAGCGGATCGAGAGATGAAAAAGATGACTCTCCTCAAGCAAGCCCTCAAACTCCGTGACAATCCCCCCTTCGGGGAAGTCAAATCCTTGTTAACCCTTGCACGGGAGTATCAAGCCGAAACGGGAGAGCTCTTTTTGCTAGGGCGTCGCGGGGAGAGGGTGCGACTATTGGATGAGGTGGCCTTATTTCGCTTTTTGAGTGAAACGGTGTGGATGCCGCTGGAGAGTTTCGAGGCGATCGAGCGGGCGTTGAAGGCTCAGACGCGGGTTGAAAATATCACCGCTACAGGAGATAGCAAGAGTAGCGCGGTAGCTCCTTTCGCCAAAACCCTCCTCTTGCGCCGTGCCGGGGATCTTCCCATACTTTATCGTGAGCAGGATGTTGAGAAACTCTCCGATATTCGGCACGTCGTGGCCGTGGAAAACGCCGAGAGTTTTCTCGATTTCGACACCCTGGATCGACACTTCGATACTCAGGCATTCCTCTATCTGGGCGGGCAGCCCAACGCCTTGAGCCGGGAATTTTTGTCGAGCAGGGAAGTGCTATTTTTCATCGACTGGGACATCGTTTCGCTCAATTTCTACGAGGACTTTCATTGTAAGAGCAAAATGCTTTTTGTCCCAGAGAATTTCGATAGACTTTTGGAACGTTGCGGTAACGAAGCGCTCTTTCTGAAGCAGCGCTACGCTTTGCGAGAGGACATAGAAGATTTGCGAGAGGACATAGAAGAGTGGCAGCATGCTGCTCAAAATCGCCATCGCCATCGCGATCCTCAAAGTCTACATCAAAAACGCCGAGAATATCTTCTTCCTCATCGTCGACGAGGTGGCGAGGCTGCATAGCGAAAACCAGCGACGGCTCAAGAATTTCGCCAACGAAAGCGGCTTTCGGATCATCTTCGTCACTCCCGAGCCGGTCTTCGCCGATCCCGAAGTGCTGCTGTATTATAAGTTCGAGAAAAGGGGAGAGAAGTTCCGCGTCATCGCGCTGAATCGGTGAAGGGGGTGTTCATATTTTGAAGACGAGGTTTCGTGAGGGGCGACAGAATGTTTTGATAAACCCAAAATTTGAATTAGACTTCGCGCCATCTGTGTCGATCGTCGGTGAGATGAAAATTCGGGACAATATTGAAAAAGTACGATTTTGTCATTCCGAACTTGATTCGGGATCCACGGCATCATAGGCATTCCAAGCCCCGGATTCCGGGTCGAGCCCGGAATGACGAAATTACTTTGACTTGTGCCACTTTTTTCAGACTTTTTAATCCGATTTCTTTGCTCTCTTTGCCGCACCGAAAAGCTTTCGCCAACACTCCCGGCTGCGGGGGATGAGCGGAGTGTTCTCTCGATATTTTCGATACGCGTCTGCGAATTTCCGCACCGCCTCACGCTCTTCGAGGGTGAGAATCATTACGAGTATGAAAAGCGCTTCGAGGGGAGCGACGATAAAGATGAAAGTCGGTGATCCCAGTAGGAGTGCGACTCCTTCGGGCAGGAGCATCAGGCCGAAGAGCATCGGATGGCGGGTGCAGGCGTAGATACCGCTCGTGACGAGCCGGTTGGTCTCCAGGCGGGGGAGATCCCCCTCGCGTCCCTGGCGGGCGAGTTCCCGTCCTCCGGCCGCCGCTGCCCGAAAAGCCAGGCAGAGAAGCACCAATCCCAAAGGCAGACTCAAAAGATGAAAGGAGAGACGTCCGAAAAGCTCCGGAAAGTAGTGCAGATCGAGACGGATCGAGAGCAGAGCACCGCCGACGAGAAGAATCAGCCACAGCACGATCCGTATGACGACGGAGGGAGTGGTGGAGATATTCATCGCGGACGCTTTGTGCTTAGATCCACTTTTGCTTTTTGAGCCAGCGGTAGATGAACCAGCCGATGGCGATGTTGAGCCCCCAGACCAAAGCGTATCCGTATTTCCACTCCAGCTCCGGCATGTATTTGAAGTTCATCCCGTAGTTGCCGACGATAAAGGTCAGAGGCAAAAAGATCAGGCTGATGGCAGCCAAGCGTTGCATCGCCTGGTTCATTCGGTTGCTCAAAAAACCCATGAGGAGGTTCTGCAAGTAGCCGGTACGATCAAGGTAGGTTTTGGATTCGTTGATCGAAAAAGAGAGGTGTTCTTTGAGATCGATGAATTCGTACTTGAGCTTTTTGCGAACTTCCACGGGAAAGTGATTGTAGATTTTGTTGACTACGTCGGTGGATTGTACCGAGAGTTTGGCGATGCGGTTGAGAGTGCGTCGAGCGAAATAGAGGTCTTTTTGGACGGTCTCCTCGTCCAAGTCCTCGGCGAAGATTCGGTCCTCGATTTCCTCCAGACGATCGTCGATGCGGTCGATGATCCACATGGTGTGGTCGACCATGATGTCGATGACGGTGTAGGTGATGTATTCGAGGCTGTCGCTCTGTTTGTAGCGTTTGTAGAGCTTGGCGGTGATGTTGCGGATCGTCGCGGGATCGCGGCCGAGGAAGATAAAAGTGTTTTCGGTGACGATGATGACGACGTTTTCGTCATGGTAGAGCAATTCATCCTCTTCATCCGCTACAAAATATTTCAAAATGATGAGTTGAAATTTTTCGTTGGCTTCGTAGGCGATGCTCTGATCTTCGTTCTGGATATCTTCGATGAAAGTCACGGGAAAATCGTGTTTTTTCAGCCATTCGAGGATCGTATCGTTGTCGATGGTGGTGAAAATCACCTGCTTTTTACTGTCATCGAGGACAATCTCGTCCTTGCGGTAGAGACGATCGGAGAAGAGATACATGATATTGTCCTTACGAATATTTATCCAAGAATCGTTAACTTTGTATCGGATCGGCATCCTTGGCCACGCGATCCGCCTGTTTCCAGCCGTCATCTGTTCGACGCATTCTAACGGAAATGGACTTTGGATACAATCATGAAATGGAAGCTCTTATCCAAGCGATCAATCACAGAATGCCCGAAGAGTTCATCCGCATCAGCGCCTATTTGCATGCATCTCCGGGAGAGTTGATTATGGCGATGCTCCTGCTTCTGTCGGCGTGGGGAGTAAATGCCTGGATGCGCGGTCCTTTGCTGCGTACGCTCAAACGAATGCTTTATCGCAAGCGGCGCGAAGAGTTTTACCGTCTGCTCTTCGGACGGCTGGAAAAGATCGGTCGACCGCTTCGACTCTTCGTCCTACTCTACCTTTTGCGTAAAGTGGTCGATATTTTCTTTATGACGCGGGCACTGGATACCTTTTTTTATGCGCTGTATTGGTTCTTTTTTCTCTGGTTTATCTACGAATCGATCAAGTTTCTCCTTTATGCGACATTGACGGCGAAGATACGCAAGCAGCGAATGGCGAGACGGGAGCTTTTCAATCTTTTTCTCAACATCACACGGGTTTTTATCGCTTTCGTTCTTTTGGTCCTGATCCTAGCGAAGTTGGGGGTTGATCTGACGGCGTTGATCACTTCGCTGGGAGTCGGCGGCGCGATCGTCGGCCTCAGTGCCAAAGATACGCTGACCAACTTTTTCGACTCCATTCGCCTTGTCAGTGAGGACGCCTTTCGGCAGGGGGATTGGATCGAGACATCGGAAGTGGAGGGGATCGTTACGGAGATGGGATTGACATCGACCAAACTGCGAACTTTCGACAATGCGCTGGTGACGGTCCCCAACACGAAACTTGCGGGAGGTTACATCAAGAACTGGACCCGCCGAATGGTCGGGCGTCGGATCAAATTTCATCTGCGGATCAAGCCGACGAGTGATACGAAAGAGATCGATCGCGTACTCTATGAAATCCATGAAATGCTTCATCGCCATCCCGACATCGTCAACGTCAACAAACTCCGCTATCTACTGAAAATGAAAAAGACCTACGAAGATGGTCTGTTCAATCTGGAGGACAAATACGGTGTTCGACGGACGCTGCTGGTCTATTTGGACGAGATCGGCGAATACTCGATGAACATTCTCATCTACGCCTTTTCAATCTCCGTCGATTGGGAGGAGTGGTTGCGGGTCAAGCAGGATGTCATCGAAAAGACACTGAAGATTCTCGAAGAGTCGCAGCTCGAGTTGGCCGTTCCCCGTCAGGAGATTCTCCTCGAGAGGAGAGACATCGTATCCGGAGAGGGTTGATACTATTTAATATTGTATAGTTTCAGGGCTTTTGGATACAATCGCATCAGTTAAGTTCCGTACCAAAGGTCACAAATGCGTGTAATGTTCCTGCTGCTAACGTTTCTACAGTTCGTTTCTGCTCTTGATGCCACCATGAAGATCGAGAAAGATGTGGATCAACGGGTGAGGATCGCAGTGGTGGACGGCGGCGCTTCCGGCAGTGAACTGGGAGGAGAGGGTTTCAAAATCTTTCGGGACGATTTGAAGATCACCGGCCATTTTCTTCCGGCAAAGGAATACCGTCAGGAGGCTTTCGGAGGTGGGACTTTTGATCCTGCGCTGCGGGCGATGGAGTATGTACTCAAATACCGGATCTCTTCGGAGAACAACGGCGCGGTGTTGCACGTCAAAGTCCTCAAAGGGGGTGACTCTTCCTTGTTGATGGAACGGAGTTATCGTGTCGCCTCCCGGGCACGCTACCCCTTCTTGATCCACAAAGCGGTCAGTGAGCTCAATGCCAAGCTTGGGTTTTCTCCGGTCCAATGGATCAACCGATACGTCCTTTTCGCCCGCTATACAGGAAAAAAAGAGAGTGAAATCGCGGTAGCGGACTACACTTTCCATTACGTCAAGACGATCATCCATGGAGGATTGAACCTTTTTCCGGTCTGGGGGGATCCTGCACAAAAGAGTCTCTACTATACCGGCTATAGCGGCAAGTTGCCGACTCTCTATCGACTCGATCTGCGCACCGGGAAACTCAAAAGAATCATGAGTTCCCAGGGGATGCTGGTCTGTTCCGATGTAAGCCGTGACGGGAGTCGACTGCTGCTGACGATGGCACCCCAGGGTCAACCGGACATCTACGAATACCGGATCGCCGATGGATCCCTGAAACGTTTGACACAGTTCGGCGGGATCGATGTGGGTGGGAAATACGCAGACAAAGAGAAGACGCTGGTCTTTATCTCCAACCGGCTAGGGTATCCCAATGTTTTCAAAAAGCCGATCCAGGGCGGGCCCATTTCCCAGCTCGTCTATCACGGACGCAACAACGACTCCTGCGACGCTTACGATGAAAAAGTGGTCTATTCGAGTCGTGAGGGGGATAACAGCTTCGGAGGCAAAGCGTTCAATCTCTACCTGACGACGACCGAGGGGGATTATGTCCGTCCTCTGACCGCCGGGGGAATCAATCAGTTTCCCCGTTTTTCTCCCGACGGGAATACGGTGCTTTACATTAAAAGGGGAGAAGAAGGAAATTCCATCGGCTACATCGGATTGACAACCAATACGACGATGCTTTTTCCTCTGGGGATTCGTCGGCTTCAATCGATTGATTGGTGAAACGATCCAAAAAGTCATGAGAAGGAGTTACGTGAAGAGAACAAAGAGAGTAGGGGTGCTACCGGTTTTTCTTCTTGCCGGGGGAATTCTCCTGGCCGAACCGTCGGTCTATGGACACAGTTACAGTGCCGGTAGTGCCCAGGTCAAACGCAACAGCAATCTGATCTATTCGCTCAAGCAAAAAATCGCGAGACAACAGGAAGAGATCGACGGACTAAAGAGCTTGATCGAAAGTCTTTCGCAGCAGGTCAATCGGCTCTCTTCAGCCGGAAAGAGATCTTCGTCGAGTGTTTCGGAGAGTGAATCGAAAAAGATCCGGGCGCTGGAGGATCGAGTCGCCCGTTTGGAAAAACGTCTCGCCGCTTCGCCGGCTGCCTCGTCCCGCCGCGCTACTGTGCACGGTGTGAAGAAGAGTTCTTCCAAACGCTCGACCCAAAGAGGGGAAAGCCGTTCCGCAGTCGCCCATGCCGCAAAGAGTGTTCAAAGAGCAAAAAGTTCCGGCGGCTCTTCACTGCAAAAGGCTGCCTCGAACAAACTCTTCAGTCGCGGGGTCCGGCTGATCAATCAAAAACGATACTCCGAAGCGAAGTTGCGTTTCGACATTCTGCTCAAACGCAACTATAAACCGGCTTCGTGCAATTTTTATGAGGGAGAGGTCGCTTACCGGACCGGGCATTACGACGACGCGATCAAGTATTACCAAAAGAGTGTGGAACTCAACGAAAATGCCGCTTACATGGATCGGCTGCTTCTGCACACCGCTTTCGCTCTCGAAAAAAGCGGAGAGAAAGCGCAGGCACGCAACTTTTTCCAGGCCATTGTCGACGGCTATCCGGGAACCGCCAGCGCCAGGGTGGCGAAAAAACACCTCAAATAGTCTCAAAAAACCGGACTTCCAAGCTCCGATTAACGTAGCTTGGATACAATGCCGCAAACTCAACAAAGGATAACCATTATGGCAATTGAAAACGAAAACAGTGTTGTCGGGATCGAGTACGAAGTCAAAGAGGCCGGTACCGATACCGTCATCGACAGCAACAAAGGCTCTCAGCCTCTCGAGTTTATCACCGGCAAAGGACAGATCATCCCCGGCCTGGAGAAAGCGCTCGTCGGTATGAAGCCCGGCGAAAAGAAAACCGTCACCGTCAAAGCGGCCGACGCTTACGGCGAAGTGAATCCCGAAGCGCGCCAAACTCTCCCCAAAGAGCAGTTTGAAGGGATCGATCTCAAAAAGGGAATGAGCCTCTACGGTCAAGGCGAAAACGGTGAAACCGTCCAAGTTACCGTTGTCGATTTCGATGAAAACGGTGTCACCATCGATTTCAACCATCCTCTCGCGGGGAAAGATCTGGTCTTTGACGTTACCGTGACCGAAGCCCGCCCCGCTACCGAAGAGGAAGCTGCCACCGGTCAAGTCGGCGGTGCACACTGTGCCGACGGCAGCTGCGGCTGCGGCCACTGATCGGATCGTCGATTCTTTGCCGGACGTCCGGGATTCGGACGTCGCTCTATTTTCCCCCTCTTTCTTCGCAACATTTTTCGATTATTTTTCTTAACGCACGTATCTCCTCCTTCATCGACTCCAGCTGTTTGTAGAGTCTTGTTTCGTCGAAGCCTTTTCCCTCTTGTGGTGTATCGGACTTTTTTGTCTGTTGATTCTTTTCTTTGGAGGATTTTCCCTCCTCTTCGAGGAGGATGTAGGTGACTTTGCGTCCTTTCTCCTCGACAATTTCGCTTAGTAGCTCTTTGCGATTGGCTTTTTGGATCACTTCAAAGAGGCTGATTCGATGCTCTCTGGCGTAGTCGCGGGCGGTAATTTTTTTCACGGTCAAACTCCTTTCGACAAAAGATCTAGAAAGTGAGTGTTTTGAAAAACCGAAACGATTTTTTTCCGTCATCCCGAACTAGATTCGGGATCCACGGTACGATGGGCATTGCAAGCCCCGGATTCCGCATCAAGCCCGGAATGACAAAGGTTTTTCAGAGCCTTCAAGTGGAAAAGGGTGCGGTAATAATAAGCGAGGAGAGTCCTCCTTATGTAAGGGCTTTCACTCCGAGAGCGCCTGGGCTGCGAAAACGTAGATTGCGGCATTGTAAAGTGCGACGCAATAAAGCAGAATCAGCGCGACGGGAGAGAGGAAGATCGAGGCGAAGAGCCAGGAGGCGACGAGTCCTGCGACGAAGACGACGATGGACCAGATGAGGACGAGGAGGAAATACTCCTTGGTAAAGGTGCGTTTCCAGAACGATGGACTGAAAAAGAGGAAGCTGCGGCGCAACGCTTGTCCGAAATTTTCGGAGAGAATCACCTCTCCCATGACACCGGGCATTAGATATCCCAACCACATGACCAAAAGCAGCATGACCGTCAGGCTGCCCATCATCGCCCCGATGTTGACGGAGGCCATGAAGGCTTCTGTGTTGTCGGTGGCCAGAGCATTCATATCGACGGATCCGCTGAAGAGGAGTACAAAGAGCAACCCCAGCAGCAGCATGATCGTGAAAAAGCCCAGGAAGGCTCCCGCTGCAATGTCGAGGTGCTTGATAAAGAGATCGGAGAGGGTACTGCGGGCGGCCACAGCTCCCATCTCCCGGTCATCTTCGACTTCAGGGATTTGGCGCCCTACATAGACCTGCACGGCGAGACTAAGGATCGGATAGGCAAAAGCGAAGATGACTCCTACAGCCGGGACGAGCTGGAGCAGGGCAACGGCGATGAGAATTCCGATCGCTCCCAGGGAGAGAGCGATATTTCCTTTGAAAAATTCTATGGCAAGAGCAAACGCCTCTTTGTTTCCTCCTTTTGACATCACAAACTCCTTTAAACGGTTATTTTACTTCTCAAGAGGAGATTGTAGCATAGAGGCCATCTTGAGCAATTTTTTTCGATACCCTATTCGGAAACCGGAGTCCACAACGATTCATGTTTTGGGAATATTCTCACAAAAACAACCTCGGAAACAGTCATTACCAGGAGCCGCCGCCCCCTCCGCCGCCGCCTCCGCTGGAGAAGCCCCCGCCGCCGGAGAAGCCGCCGGTGTCGCTGGGCGGGGGAGAAGCAGCGGTGCCCATGTCCCGCGTGAAATCCCCCAGATCGTCGAAATCGCCGACGAACCAGACGGGGGTGGGGACCTGGAACTCTTCGTAAAGTTCCCGCCATGCGTCGGTGACCCCGAAAAGGATCGCATAGGGCAGTAATCGGTCCAGATAGTGGGGATCCTGCTTCAAAAAGCGTCGGATCCGGTCCTTTTCGACCCGGGTGACGAACTCTTTGAGCCCCAGGAGATGGTTGTGGATCCGGGCCCCTTCGGGAGTGTAGGGGCCGACTCGGCGATAGAAATGGGCGATGCCGAAGAATAGGAGTATCAGGTAGCCTACCGGTCCGAAAATGAGCCCCCTCCACCCGTCGAATATCGAAACGAGCAACTGGGAAAATACGAATACGACGACGGTGAGCCAGATTGCGGCGAAGATCCCTTGAACGATGCTGCGTTCGCGCCAGGCTTTCAAAACGGCTCCGAAACCGACACTGAAAAAAGCGCCGGCAAAAAGAATCAAAACAATATTTTCGCTGCCGTACTTTTGGGCGATGTCGTAGGAGATCAGAGCGAGAATCGGCAGGGCGAAAAGGATCGCTTTGATCAGAAAGTTTTTCCGCGCTTTGGCGGGATTTCGGTTGAAATAGCCTTTTTGCACCGACCACTCATAAAGGGTGTCGTTGAGTTCATCCAGTGCCGTGGAGAGTCGCTCTCTGCGATCCCGATCGGTTGTACTGATCGGGAACGTGGATGCCGTGGGGAAAAGGATCTGCCTGAGAAGGATGCGCTGATCTTCGGTGAGTTTGGATTCATCGGCACTTTCGACACGGTGCAAAACGGTTCCGTTTGGGGTCTCCTCGATCGTCAGATATCCTTTTTGGGCCAGTTCGACGATCGCCGGGGCGATGTCCTGGCGATCGGCGTAGGCATCCAGGAGGAGCCCTGCCTCGAGGAGGCTCAGCCCCTTGGGGGGATAGTATTGGGGGGCCACGGAGGTCCGCTTCGTCCCCGGATCCTCCCCCTTTCGAGCGAGTCTGCCGATGAAAAAGAGATAGAGGATCGCGAGCGGCAGCGGCAAACTCTCGATGAGGCGCTCGGAAAGCGGTACGGAGACATTGGCTTTGCCGCTTTGTCCCAGGAGCCCTTCGGGGTAGATCACTTCGACGGTGATTCCCTCGTGGGGGAAGAGGGCTTCGTCTTCTAAAACGAAGCGATGTGCATCGAGCCACCGTACAGGGGAGCGCACACTTCGCGTCGATCCGTAGCGTCCGGCGTAACTTCGCACCCTGACATTGTCCCGGGAAAGAACCGGCGGCAGGATCACCTCGATATGCGCCCGTCGAATCGGGACGTTCCAGCCGGTGCCGATGGCGTTCCAGCGGATCGCGTCACCGCTGCCGTCGGAAGCGGGGAGGACTCCTTTTTGAACCCGGTAGAGGAGGGTATAGCGGTGTACGCCGGTTAGCGTATGGTCGGGATCTCCGATCTTGAGTCGGACCATCGAGCCGGCCTGGTCGGAGCGGATCCCCTCACGTACCCAACGGACGGGTCGGCCGTCCATCGTAACCTCAAAGTCTCCGAGTCCCAAATCGACGGGGCGGGAGTGGGGGGTGAGGCGGATCGTTTCGGGGATGTCGCGGAAGATCCCGTGGCGCCAGGCTCCTTCGAAATCGTAATCGATGGTTTCGTTGATCTCCAGACTTCCACTTGTTTCGACACGGATGGTGACATCATACTGTGTGATCCGTTCGGCCAGTAGCGGTCCCCACAGTCCAAGAATCAGAAAAAAGGTAACAAGCCGGCGCATCGGATCAGTCGAACTTGATCTCGGGCATCTTTTTGACCGCCGCTTTCTCCGATTCGTCCAATTCGAAGAAATCTTTGGGTTGGAAATGGTAGCGCTGGGCGATCAGCACATCGGGGAAAGACTCCAACCGGGTGTTGTAGTCCCGAACGACGGCGTTGTAGTAGCGACGGGCGTTTTGGATGGCATCCTCGATCTCGGCCAGCTGCTGCTGAAGGTTGAGAAAGTTCTCGTTGGCCTTGAGATCGGGATAGGCTTCGGCCAGGGCGAAGAGTTTGCCCAGGGCCTGGGTGAGCATATTGTCTGCCTGCTCATGCTCTTTGACGGTTGTGGCGCTCAGTCCCAGAGAACGGGCCTTGATCACCTTTTCCAGGGTGTCGGCTTCGTAGTTTTTGTATCCCTTGACCGTCTCCACCAGGGCGGGGATGAGGTTGTAGCGACGTTTGAGCTGCACATCGATGTCGGACCAGGCCGCATCGGCGGACTGACGCAGGGACACCAGCCGGTTGTAGATATAGATCAGATAGAGGATTACCCCTACTGCAATCAGGAGAATAATGAGAATCGTATTCATTCGAACCCCTTTTTGATTATTCACTTATATTTTAGCATTAAAATAGATTCCCAGAGTTATTTCTCGATAAAATTGTGAAGATTCGGAGCACAGGAGAGTCAATGGATTATTCACTTGTTCAATCGTTGGCGACGGTTCTGGTACTGGGCTTTGCTATCGGAATGCAGCGGTCTTTGACCTATCGCCGTGCGCAGGAGAGGAGTTTCGCCGGAAGCCGTACCTTCGCCTTGATCGCCCTGGCGGGATTTTTGGCGGCATGGCTGGATGGGAGTTACCGCGGGATTACGGTCGCTGTGACGGCGGGGATTGTTTTTTTGCTGGGAGTGGCCTACTATCTGAAAGTGCGTGAAAGCCGACGCTGGGGAATGACGACGCAGGTCGCGGCATTGGTGACTTTCCTTCTGGGGGTTTTGGCGTACCGGGGAGAGACACTTTGGGCAGTTTCCATCGGCGTATTGGTCATCATTCTGTTGGAGATCAAACCCAGGCTCCAGGCTCTGGAACGTCACATCGGTCCCAACGATGTCAATGCGGTGATTCTGCTGCTGGCGATGAGTTTCGTGATTTTGCCGATTCTTCCGGATCGGATGATCGGACCTGGGCATCTATTCAATCCCTACAAAACCTGGCTGATGGCGGTGATCATCGCGGCGATCTCCTTTATCGGTTATGTCGCGATCAAACTCTTCGGTCAGAAGTACGGGGTCTTTCTGACCGGGGCCGCTGGAGGGCTCATCTCCTCCACGGCGGTTTCGATTTCGTTGTCGCGGATGTACCGGGGAGAGTCGGCACTTATCGCCAACTACGCCGGAGGGATCGCGATCGCTTGTACTTTTATGTTTTTGCGGGTACTTTTCGAAGCTTTCGTCATCCATCCGGAACTGGCGTGGCGTTTGAGCCCTGCCTATCTTGGGGCGACGATGGGTGGACTGCTCTACAGCGGATGGTTCTATCGCCACGCAGAAGCGACCGAGATCGATCTACAAAACAGTACCATCAGCAAAAACCCGCTACAGCTCAGTGAAGCGATCAAATTCGGCATCCTTTTCGGGATCGTTTACGGTGCCGTCGCTCTGGTCCAGGCCCGTTACGGGGATATCGGGGTCTATCTTGTCTCCTTTTTTTCCGGTTTGACCGACGTGGATGCCATCACTCTCTCTTTGAGTGAAATGGCCAAAGAGGGCAAATTGGAACCCTTCGCCTCCATGACGGGCATCGTCATCGCTTCGGTGACCAATTCGTTGGTCAAGCTCGGAATAGTTTATTGGCTTGGAGGAGTGCGCCTGGGATGGGAATTGACGAAATTTTTCTTTGTGACCCTTGGGCTGATGGGGGCGGGGCTTGCGGCGATGGGGCATTTGGGGTGATGGAGAATATAGGATGATGGAAGATGGAAGATGGAGGATTTTGGATTGCGTTGCGGTGCAACGCTCCTTTTTTGAATAAAATTGGTTTGCGTCATCCTGAACTTGTTTCAGGATCCAGGGGCAAGCCTGAAATGACGGAGTTTGTTCAGAGTGCCATTACCTGTACCACGGCTTCGGGACCAATCGACAAATAACTTTGTAGCGGTGGAGGCGGGACTTCAGTCCCGCATTGTGCGGGGTTGAAACCCCGCCTCTAAAAGCTGATGTGAATTGTGTAACGTGGGATTGCCATCGCACGATTTACCTGAAAAAAAGGAGGAACCGATGGATCTTGAAGAGTTTATGCAAGGACAAGATGAGATTTTCATCCGCTACGACGGGGTCGTTCTGCCGGGGCGTTTGGCGGTCCCGGAGGGGACCGAAGGGATCGTGCTTTTTGCCCACGGCAGCGGTAGCAGTCGTCTGAGTCGGCGCAACAATTACGTCGCTTCGGTGTTGCATGAGGCGGGGATAGCGACGCTGCTTTTCGATCTGCTGATGGAGTCCGAAGCGTCGGATCGACGCAATGTTTTCGATATCGATCTGCTTGCGTCACGCCTACTGCTGGCCACGAAGTGGGTGGATCTCCAGCCTATGTTGAAGTCTTTGGCGATGGGATATTTCGGGGCGAGTACCGGCTCCGCGGCGGCACTCAAGGCTTCGGTCTTTTCGCCGGTTCCGATCCGAGCTATCGTATCGCGGGGCGGTCGGCCGGACATGGCGGCGGATATCTTGGATCGGGTGACGGCGCCGACTCTGATCATCGTCGGAGGCAACGACTACGGAGTCATCGAGCTCAACGAAGCGGCTTATCGGGCTCTGCGTTGCGAGAAGGCCTTCGAGATCGTCCCCGGGGCGACCCATCTTTTCGAAGAGCCGGGGACGTTGGAGAGGGTGGCGGAGCTGGCGCGGGATTGGTTCGTGGACCATCTACTCTAAGGAGGGAAAAGATGCTCGGAAAAATATTGTTTATCGGATTTGTGATGGCCTTTCCCCTCTTTGCTGAAATACAAGAGGGGCTCTATATACTGCCGTCAGAGAAAACAATGCAGCTTTCACTCAAAGACGGTACGTATCGAGTGCGCTACGAAGATGCGCAGGGAAACCGCGTGGTGCTTCAGGAGGGAGAGTATCGGGTCGACGGTGATCGCATCCGTTTCATTCGGAAAGTCGACAGGCTCAAAGAGATGGGATTTCAGGAAGAGGGGTTGGAAGAGGGGGAGATTCTCGGTGTGTGTCGCTTGCGCTGGGGCGGAGATATTTTCGTCAAAAAAGGATGTACTGAAGTCTCTGATGAAATGTCCGAAAACGAAAATTTCGAAGAGATAACGGAGGAGAACGGAGAAGACGAAAATCAAATTCGGCCAACGCCTTTTTTCAGGATCTGGCTTCCCGATACGGGATCCTCTTTCCCGGGATGCGCATCGATCGTCTGGGCCACGATGTTGAAATGAGTCGGCGTTTGACGATGGAGACGGCGAATTTTCTGCGGCGATACGGGATTGCGGCTACGGATCAATACCGTGTCTGTCGAGGAGAGGGTCTCTTTTCGCCGCAGGAGACTCCTCTTCGATTGGAGATCCTCGGTGTTTTGGCGTATCGGTCACGTCCGCTTTACGGCGGGGCGGGGATGACTCTGTGGGGACCCGAGCCGGCCATGATCACTTACGCTCCGCAGCGGGAGATCACAGCGTGGAACGCATTTCTCTTGAAGCTGGCCGAGACGTGGCGACCCGATCCCCGCTGGTTGGCGAGGCATCACCAGTACGCGGCGCAGGATGCCCGGAGTGTTTTGGCGCATTTTCAAAAAATCCGTCAAATTATCCAGGAACATGAAACAGCGATGGAGCAGGCGGCGGCCGAGCATGATCGACAGGAACATTTCGAAAACGAACTCTTTTGGGATACCTTCTATGCGTTGGGGGGAGAAGATCGTTACGACGATCCCGATACCGGTGAAGAGATCGACGTTCCGACCGGAGCCGACAAATACCTTTACGATCAATACTCCCAAACCTGGGTCGGATTGCATGACGATCAACCCGACGTGCAGGAGCTCGAAGAGGCCTTGCGGGAAAAGGGATTTCGGGAATTGGTCCCTCATCGCTACTAAGTAGCGCTGATTTCCCGTTGATTTGCCCGATCTTGCAGCCAGTCGGAGATCTGGATCAGGCTGAAGGTCACCAGAAAGATCATCAATCCCGGAAAGAAGCTCACCCACCAAGCGATCTCCATCACTGCTTTGCCGTCGCTGAGGATGCTTCCCCAGCTCATATCGGGAGGGGTGATCCCCAGGCCGAGGTAGCTCAGGCCGCTTTCGGCCAGGATGGCGCCGCTGACGCCGAAAGTGAAGCTGACGTAAAAAATCGGCGCTAGCAGGGGAAGGAAGTATTTGAAGATGATGGTCCGGGTGGGGACATGGGCGAGGCGAAGGACTTTGACAAAGGGCTGAGAGGCGATGCGGTAGCTTTCGCTGCGGATCAGACGAGCGGTGCCCATCCAGCCGGTGATGGAGATGACGATGATGAGGATCAGCGAGGAAGCGGGGATGTAACTCACCAGTGTCAAGAGCAGAAAAAAGGTGGGGAAGGTCAAAAAAAGATCCACGACGAAGACAAAACTCTTGTCCCACCAGCCTCGGAAGTAACCGGCCGTCACCCCCATCACCAGGCCGATGAGCGAGGCGATCACCGCCGAACCGACGCCGATGAGCAGCGAGGCGCGTCCCCCCTCCATCACCCGGGCCAGCAGATCGCGCCCCAAGCGGTCGGTGCCCATCGGATGGGCCCAGTCGGGGGCGTGGAGGATCAAATCTTTGTGAAAAGTATAGGGGTCCTGAGCGTAAAAAATGGGTCCCAGAAAGCTTAGCAGAAAGAGGACAGCCAGGATCCCCAGGCTCAGAAAGGGGACGCTACGCCTCATCGGACTCCGCCGGTCGGTAGTAGCTCAGGGTGCTTTTGCCGAAGCGTCGTTTTTTCTCCAGGCACAGGGAGCCGATGCGTTCGGGGAGATCCACGCCGGTCATATGTTCCACGATGGCCAGCTCACAATGAGGCGGGCGTATCTTTTCCAGGAGTCCCAGCGTCTGCTCGTAGATCTCTTCCATTCCCTCCCGGATGCTGAAAGGCGGATCAAAATAGAAGTAGGCTTTCTCTCCCGTCTCTTCCAGTCGGCGGTAGATCCGGTCAAACTCTTCGAAGCTGTCGCCCCAGACGGTTTCGATGCGGCCCGGGGCGATGCGTTCGACATTGTCACGGAGGATTTCATAGACTTCACGGTTTTTTTCGATGCACCACGCTTTCGAGGCGCCCCGGCTGAGCGCTTCGAGCGCCACGGAGCCGCTCCCGGCGAAGACTTCGACGAAGGGCTTGCCCACGAGGTCGAACTGGAGGGTGTTGAAGAGGGATTCTCGAAGAATCGCTTTGGAGCTACGGGTTGTGGAGACGGAGGGGATTTCGATCACTTTGCCCTTGAACTCTCCGCCGATGACGGTGGCGGCGTGCGTTTTCATCCGCTTGCGTCGCGGTCGTCTTTCTGCTCTCATCACTTCTCTTTTTTGAGCGATATTATACATGAATCGTATTTCGCGTTTCGTTTTTTTTGACTCTTTTTCGAAAAGAGCTGTTATGCGGCTGCCAAACTACGAAAAACGAACGTCGAATAACGAAAGGGGCAAATTGGATATGATTTCAGCGATACCATCAGGGAGAAGAACAATGGACGAAAGCATAAAGAGGATTATCGAAGAGATCGAGGCTCATCGAACCACACTGCAACAGGTATTTGAGACCCTGCCTCCACGAATCGCCGAAGCGGCCGAGATGATCGTAAGGACGTTGAACGAAGGAGGCAAAGTGTTGCTCTGCGGCAACGGGGGAAGTGCCGCGGATGCCCAGCATATCGCGGCGGAATTGACCGGACGTTTCAAGAAGGAGCGCAGGGCTCTGCCGGCCGTCGCTTTGACGACCGATACTTCGGCGCTGACCGCCATCGGCAACGACTACGGCTACGAGCGGGTTTTTGAGCGGCAGGTGGAAGCTCTGGCGCGCAAAGGGGATCTGCTCATCGGGATCTCTACAAGCGGCAACAGCGAAAACGTCCTGCTTGCTCTGGAGGCGGCACGGAGGCTGGAGTGCATGACGCTGGGTCTCAGCGGTCGCAACGGCGGACGAATGAACGAGCATTGCGATTTGAATCTCATCGTCCCCTCCGACGATACCGCCCGCATCCAGGAGATGCACATCATGATCGGGCATCTCCTTTGTCAGCAGGTGGATGAGACGTTTGGTTAGAGTTGCGTGTTTCGCATTCTTGTTTTGTTGTCCGGAAGTCGATTTGTCAACCTCGTGTTCTCAATGATAAATGGTCTATGGTATTGCAACGGTCCGCGGGCAAAGGCATTCTAAAGAGCGGTTTTTTTGAAGAAGTCTCGTACGTATTCGTAGCCGCTGTAGAGCGTCAGCGCGACGGCGATCCACAGAAGGAGGGTGCCGCCTGGCCACTCCATCAGCAAAAAGCCGATGGCGAACATTTGGCTGACGGTTTTGACTTTGCCCATCCAGCTGGCGGAGATGTCGATCCCCTGGCTGACGGCGGAGACCCGCAGCCCGGTGATGAAGAGTTCGCGGGTGAGGATGAGGTAGATCGCCCACGGTGAGGCGCGATCGAGCATCATCAGGCCCAGGAAGCCCGCGAGGGTGAGCATCTTGTCGGCCAGCGGATCGAGGATTGCTCCCAGTGTCGTCACCTGGTTGAAGGTCCGTGCGATGTAGCCGTCAAAAAAGTCGGTCGCACTGGCCAGGACGAAGAGAAAAGCTGCCCCGTAGTCGAGCCAACTGTAGTGGATCCCGGCGAAGATGCTCCAGTCACGGTCGACCAGCAGCATATACATCAACGGCGCCATCAGCAGGCGGATGAAAGCGAGGAGGTTGGGCACGTTATACATTCGCACTCCTGTGCGAATGTATAACGTAGATTTTGGATTTTGGATTTTGGATTTTGGATTGAAGGATTATAAATTGAAGTTTATAGCTTGGAAAAAGCTTCTCAAGCCAATATACCAATACACCAATATACCAATACACAAAAATCTTCATCCTCAATCCTCCATTTCGCTGATTGAAGATCAGCGGAACGTCGTTCCTCCGTCGACGACCAGGGTGTGCCCCGTGACCCAGCTTGCGTCGTCGCTGCAGAGGAAGAGGACAGCACCCGCGAGGTCTTCGGGGGTGCCCATGCGGTTGAGTGCGGAGCGTTTGATCGTTTCGGCTTTGACCTCTTCGTAGTTGGTGAAAGCGCGCAGGGCGTCGGTCTCGATGGGGCCGCCGCTGACGGCGTTGACCCGGATGTTCCATTCGCCCAGTTCCACGGCGGCGTAGCGGGCCATCGCTTCGACGGCGGCTTTGTTGGTGCCGTGGCCGGCGTAGTTTTCGATGTAGATGCGGTTGCCGGTGGAGCTGAGCGTCACGATGGCGCCTCCGCCGACCTCCTTCATCCGTTTGGCCGCCTCCTGGCTGCCGGCGACGAAGGCCCCCACGGTGGCCATATAGATGTTGGCTAGGCCCTTTTTGGGGCGCAGCTTCATGAACTTTCCGTAGCCGCCGACGACGGGGCGGCCGTAGATCATCGCGTTGGAGACGAAGAAATCGACCCGGTCGAAATCCTCGTCGATGGCCTGGAAGAGGGGCTTGAACTGGTCGGTGTCGAGAATATCCAGAGGATAGCAGCGGGCTTTGACGCCGTAACTCTTTTCGAGCTCTTCGGCGAAGCTTTCGGCCGCCTCTTTGTTGGAGTTGTAGGTCAGCGCGACGTTGACGCCGTTTTGGGCGAATTTCTCGGCGGTCGCTCTGCCGATCCCTTTGGTCGCCCCGGTGATGACCAGGGTTTTGCCTTTCATCGATTCGTACATTATTTCACTCCCGGAATGCTGTAGTTTTTCAGTGCCGCTTCGATTTTTTTCATATTCTCAGCCGAAGGGGCGACGAGCGGCAGGCGGTACTCCAGGGTCGGCAGCAGGCCCGCGAGGTACATCGCGGCTTTGACCGGGATAGGGTTGGATTCGACGAACATCGCCTTGTTGATCGGGTAGAGGGAGTCGTTGATCGCCTTGGAGGCGGCCAGGTCTCCCTCCAGAGCGGTGTGGACCAGCCGGGACTTGAGGTCGGGCAGGAGATTGGCGGTCACGGAGATGATCCCCTTGGCGCCGTTGGCCAGCAGGGGATAGTCGATGGCGTCGTCGCCGCTGACGAGGCAGAGCTCAGGGCGGGCGGCCAGCAGGTCCACGGCCCGCTCCATCGAGCCGGTCGCCTCTTTGATGGCGTAGATGTTGGGGACTTCGTCGAAGAGGCGGAAGACGGTGGCGGGCAGAAGATCGACGGAGGTACGGCCCGGGACGTTGTAGAGCATCACGGGGATCTCCACCGCTTCGGCGAGGGCTTTGTAGTGGCGGTAGAGCCCCTCCTGGGAAGGTTTGTTGTAGTAGGGGGTGACGGAGAGCAGGGCGTCGGCGCCGCACTCCTGGGCGTGGCGGGCGATGTCGATCGCTTCGTGGGTGGCGTTGGAGCCCGCGCCGGCGAGGACTTTGACGCCGGTACCGCGGCAGACTTCGACGGCGATTTCGATGCAGCGCTTGTGCTCGTCGTGGCTCAGCGTGGCGCTCTCACCGGTGGTGCCGACGGGGACGACGGCGTCCATTCCGTGGGTGATCTGGCGTCGGATCAGCTCGGCGAAAGTCGCTTCGTCCAGCCGCCCGTCTCGAAAGGGCGTGATCAGGGCGGTCATCGCCCCGCATATCGTTTGGCTCATTGCTCGTTGCTCCTGAGGATGATGGTGGTCGACCGGGTGTTGTCGAAATACTTTTTCGCCACCTTTTTGACCATTTCGGGGGTAATTTTATCCAAATCTTCCTCATACTCCAGCAGAGGCTTCAGGTCGCCCCGGGCGAGGTAGGAGCCAAAAAGCGTCGCTGTGGAGGAGGAGCTCTCCAGCTCGTGGATGAAATCGACCTTGGTATTGAGGCGGATCTTTTTGAGCTCCTCCTCGCTGACCCCTTCGCTCTTTATCCGCTCGATCTCGGCCAGGATCGCCTTTTCGAGATCTTCGGCCTTGACGCCGGGGTTGGCTACGGCGAGGAAGAGGAAGATCCCCGGATCCTTGAGCTCCATATTGTAGCCGTAGACCTGGGTGGCGAGGCCGCGTTTTTGGACCAGTTGGCTGTAGAGGCGCCCGCTCTTGCCGCTGCTGAGGATTTCGGAGATCATCGAGAGGACGACTTGATCCTTGTCGCGGAAGTCGGGGATGGAGTAGGCGATGGCGACGGTTTCGGCGGTATTGTTCTCCTTGTGCAGGATGACCCGCTTGGCTCCGTCGGAGGGGGGCTCGTAGGGTTCGTTGGTGGTGATGAGCGAGCAGGGGCAGTCGGCCTTGGGGGCCTGGACTTTTCCGAAGGTCTCCTCGGCGGTTTTGAACACCTCCTCGGGCTTGACGTCGCCGGCGACGATGAGGATGGCGTTGTCGGGGCGGTAGAAGCGGCGGTGAAACTCCCGGATATCCTCGATGTTCCAGTGCTGGATGTCGTGCATGAAACCGATGGGGGTCCAATGGTAGCTGTGCTCGACGTAGTGGGTGTTGAAGAGGCGGAAGTAGAGGTAGCCGATGGGGTTGTTGTCGGTGCGCCAGCGCCGCTCCTCGGCGACGACTTTGCGCTCTTTTTGGAACTCTTCGTCACTGAGATTGAGGTTGGCCATCAGCTCGGCGTAGAGCTGCATCGCCATTTTCATATTGGGGGTGGAGGATTTGATGAAGTAGTGGGTGTAGTCGAAGCCCGTGGAGGCGTTGTTGACCCCGCCGTGGGATTTGACGATCTTGTCGAACTCCCCCTCTTTGAGATGCTTGGTGGATTTGAAGTTCATATGCTCCAGCATATGGGCGATTCCGGTTTTGCCGAGGATCTCGTCCCGGCTGCCGACTTTGTAGAAGATGTCGGTGGTGATGACTCCGGTGCCGTTCTCCAGCGGGATCGCGTAGACCTCCAGCCCGTTGGCCAGGGTCTTGTGAAAGTATTTGGGTAGAGAGTTTGCCATAAGTGCTCCTGAGAGCAGCAGCGCGAGCGCTGCCGCAGTGGGTAGTGGATAGTGGGTAGTGAGTAGATTTTTGGTGAATTTTTTACAAAATTCTTTCAATTTTATAAACATTTTCCGACTTTTGATGGTGTAATTAAGAAACAAAAACTTCGCAAGGCGAAGCATACCGAAATTCCTAACTCCTCACTCTCTATTCCTCACTCTTTTTCCAGTCCGCTCCCACCGCTTCGGAGATGTTTTCGAAGCCGTCGCTGCGCAGCAGGCGGACGAGACCCCGGTTGATGCGCTCGATGAGGGCGGGGCCTTCGTAAATCAACAGGCTGTAGACCTGTACCAGGCTGGCGCCCATGCGGATGCGGCGGTAGGCCTCTTCGGCGCTGTCGATGCCGCCCACGGAGATGAGCAGGGTCTTGTCGTGAAACTCCCGGCCGATGGCGGCGAAGAGTTCGCGGGACTTTTCGGTGAGCAAAGCGCCGCTGATGCCGCCGAATTTCCGGGCGTGGGGAGTCAGGGAGTAGTCGACGGTGGTGTTGGTGGCGATGATCCCCGCCGCTCCGGCTTCCACGGCGACGCGGCAGAGTTCCAGGGCCTGTTCGGCGCTCATATCGGGAGCGATCTTCAGAAAGATCGGCTTCTGGGTGATGGAGCGTCCGATACGGAAGACTTCGCGGATGAACGTTTCGTTTTGCAGGTCGCGCAATCCCGGGGTGTTGGGGGAGGAGATGTTGATGACGATGTAGGTGCCGTAATTTCGGAAGGCCCTGAAGAGGGTTTCGTAGTCGCTCAGGGCTTCTTTCTCGGGCGTGGTCTTGTTCTTTCCGATGTTGATGCCGATGGGATAGTCGAAAAAGCGAAGCCGTTTGAGGCGTTTGGCCATATGCCAGGCCCCTTTGTTGTTGAAGCCCATGGCGTTTTGGATGGAGCGGTCCTCCACCAGGCGGAAGAGCCTGGGCTTGGGGTTGCCGGGTTGGGGGCGGGGGGTGACGGTGCCGATCTCGGTAAAGCCGAAGCCCAAAGCGGGGGTGGCGCGGACGTAGTCGCCGTTTTTGTCGAAACCGGCAGCCAGACCCACCGGATTGCGAAAGAGGCGCCCGAAGAGGGTCTGATGCAAAGCGGGATGGTCGACGAAATAGCGCTCGATCATCGCGTTCCAGGCCGGGGGGCAGCAGGGCAGAGCCCGCAGGCCGAAGCCGGCCAGGGTATGGGCGGTCTCGGGATCGAGACGGAAGAGCATGGATTTGAGAGTGTCGTAGCTGAAAAAGGACATCAGCAGCCTTTTTTAACGGGATTATACCCTATGGAAAGGAATGGAGGATGGAGAATTGTTTTGGACGTCGGGCTCAGCCCCTTTTGATACATAACACGTAGCACGTAACACGAGCTACTGATCGTCGCGGTAGACGTCGGTGATGTCGAAATCGTAGTCGGGTTTGATGGTGGGGACGTCGTCGAGCTCTTTGGCGTCGACTTTGTGTTCGCTGAGGTTGTACTCTTTGCCCTCGTAAAATTTCTGCTCTTTGGCGTATTTTTTCTCCCGTTCCATCTGCTCTTTTATGTGCTGCTGCTCCAGACGGGCTTTAGTACTGAGGTTGGCGTCGCTGCGATTGTTTTCACCGGCATCGAGTTGGAGGGCCGCGAAAAGAATGGAGACGAGGATCAGAAAAATTTTCATCACAGACCTTTCTATTTGTATGAATTATGAAAATCATAACATATTTTGAGTTATCGTTCCTCCGTTTTCGCAGTGCTTTTAGAAGAGCTCTCCCTCTCCCGCCGGGGCAACTCGGAGCGGGGGACGAACTCCAGGACGTTGGCATTGATACAGAAGCGGCGCCTCCCGCCGGGGGCGTCGTCGAAGACGTGGCCCAGATGCGCGCCGCTGGTTTTGGCGATCACTTCGGTGCGGTGCATGCCGTAGCTGTTGTCGGGCCGCTCGACGACAGCTCCGGGTTGCGCCCGGTAGAAGCTGAGCCATCCCGAATGGGAGTTGAAGCGATCCCGGGTATCGAAGAGGATATCTCCCGAGAGCTTGTCCACGAAGACCCCGTCGCCGGTGTTTTTGAAGAGGGCGTACTTTTTGCAGAATCTCGGCTCGGTGCCGCGCTTGAAGGCGATGTCGTACGCTTCGCTGTTTTCCCCGAGCTTGAAGGCCCCCAGGGCCTTGTAGAACTCCTTGGGGCTCAGATAGCCGGTATGGGCGGCCACCTCTTTGCCGTTTTGGATGAAGTAGATCGTGGGCGTACCGATGACGGGAGTTTTGAGCTTGAAGCCCCTGATCTGCTCTTCACGGGCGAAGCGCAAGGGGATCGTTCCGTGGTAGCCTGAAGCGACCTTTTTCTTGAAGGCTTTGCAGTAGGGGCAATTCTCGGCGTCGATGACCAGGATCTCCTTGCCTTCCAGCGGGGTGATGGCTTTGGTGTTTTGGACCTTTGCTTTGGCCTTGGCCGGGAATTTGACTCCCGTGGCGTGGTTGGGGCAGTAGCCGCTGGGGTTTTTCTTGAGATAGTCCTGATGGAAGGCTTCGGCGGGGTAGAACTTTTTCAGCGGTCGGATCTCGGTGACGATTTTTCCGTAGCCGGCTTTGGAGAGCAGCTTCTGATACTCGGCTTTGGTTTGCAGGGCGATCACTTTCTGCTCGGGGGTGGTGTAAAAGATGGCGCTGCGGTAGTTGTTGCCCCGGTCGTTGCCCTGGCGATCTTTCTGGGTGGGGTCGTGGAGCTCCCAAAAAGATTTGATGAGATCTTCGGTGGAGATTTTGGCGTCGTCGTAGGTGACTTTGACCGATTCGGCGTAGTTGACGATCCCTTTGGGAGTGTCGTAGCGGTAGGAGAGAACCTTGTGGTAGGTCGGATCGGGATAGTTCCCTCCGGCGTAGCCCGACTGAGCGTCGATCACTCCCGGGAGGTTTTCGAAATGCTTCTCCACTCCCCAGAAACAGCCGGCGGCGAAGACGATGGTCTGGGGCTTGGCCAGCAGGCCCAGGGTGAGGGCGAAGATAAAAGCGAGGAGTTTCATAACGGTCACCTTTTAGATAATTTTTTCTATTTGAGAAGTTATAGCATAAATAGGTGCAGTTTTCTCCTCATCGAATGAGAATGCCTAACGGAACTCTGCGCTGAAGCAGGGTAAAATGGAGAAAAAATTCGGAGTGTATGTGATGAAGCTGACGATTCTTTTCGACAATGTCCCCGGGCGGGAGGGGATGACGCCGCTGTGGGGCTTCGCCTGCTGGGTGGAGCCGGAAGCAGGGGAGCCCTGGCTCTTCGATACCGGGAGCAACGGCCGGGTCTTGCTGCAAAACGCTCGGGTGGCCGGCGTGGACCTGAGCCGGGCCAAGGAGCTGGTGCTCTCCCATCCCCACTGGGATCATGTGGGCGGGCTCGATACGGTGTTGGAAATCGCTCCCGAAACGCATCTCTATCTGACGGAAAGCTTTTCCAAACTCTGGGTCCGTGATCTGGAGAAGATGAGCGGCGGGGTGAAGGTGGTAGGGAAGGATCCGATGCCGCTTTTTGATGGAGTGGAATCCACGGGGATGATGGCCGAGATCGGAGAGCAGTCGGCCCTGGTCCGAAGCCCTGCCGGGCCGATACTGCTGACGGGCTGCGCCCATGCCGGCATCGTGGAGATCGCCGCCCGGGCTATGGAGATGGTCGAAGAGCCCCTCGCCCTGGCGATAGGGGGCTTCCATCTCTTTCGCAGCGAAGAGTGGGAGATCACCGAAGCGATCGAAGGCCTGTCTGCCCTGGGGGTTCGGCAGGTCTGCCCCACCCACTGCACGGGAGAACGCGCGACGGAGATGTTCAAAGAGGCCTTTGGAGAGGACTGTATCGCTGGAGGAGTGGGTACGATAGTAGAGCTTTGAGGTATTTACGTGGTGAGGTAAAAACAGTGGAAAGGATTTCTGTGAAAGCTCTCTTCCTCTTTCTCGGTTTGTCTCTGGCTCTTATGGATGCCGGTTCCCTAACGGACAAAGCCTATAGAGCATATCGTGCCAAAAATTATATCAGGGCATTCAAGCTATACCGAGAGGGATCCCGGGAGGGTGATCTCAAAGCCATCTACAATCTTGCCGTCATGTACGAAAAAGGATTGGGAACAGAGAAAAACCTGGAAAAGGCTAATGTTTTATATGGAATGGTCATTATGGCATTGCAGGATAACGACCGTTTGAATGATCCTGCCGTCTGCAAAAGTAAAATGCTTCCCTATTACTATAAAGCGCTCAGCAAATTGTCAAACTATGAAGAAAACCTGGAGTATATGCAAAAAGAGCGGAGTTTGAAAGATCTCTGTTGCGAATCCTATACCGATCCTTTTCTCCGGAAGTGTCCTGCTGCGAGAGTGGTGAAAAAAGAGGATCGATACCGCCTAGAAAATTTCAAATGTCACCTATATCGAAAATATCCACAGACAATGAAAAAACTATTGGCTCTTCATTCGAAATACAGGGAAGCTCTGACCGGATACAGACCGGAAGACGAACGGTTAAGAAGAGAAAAAATCAAAAAAAACAAAGCTCTCAAAATGCAGATCAAAACGACTGCGCGTCCGATCATCGAAGCATACCTCAAGGAAGCGGAAACTTGTGTCGAAAAAGCTGAAACCAGAGGAGAGCTCAAACGCTGTACAGGGCTATTTTATAGTAGAGCCGCTGATCTTCTACAACCGGGACCGAAACCCATCGTGGAATCGGAATGGTTTTTTGCCTCTCCGGAAAAGAAAAAAAGAATGGCAAAAGAGAACAGAAAAAAAGCCACCCCCGATGACAAACAGGAATATCTGGAAAAAATCAGAAGATATTTTCGATCGAGTCCTCTGAAAAACCCTCGTCATTCCGGACTCGCTCCGGAATCCAGGGCCACAAATACCCATGAACCCGTTAATCTTGAATCAAGTTCAGGATGACGGAATCGCGTCGTTTCGGTTTTTTCAAAGTATTCGATCAGAAATGTGAGGGTGCAGATGATCCTCTTATCAGATAGGGATTTCGTACTCCGGATTCTGGGGTGAGCCCACAATGACATTGGTTTTTCAGAATGATTAAAAGGAGCATAAATGGCGAAGATCGAACCTTTCGAAAAACATGCCCGGCGCTACGAGGAGTGGTTTGAGGAACATCCCGATCTCTACCGTTGGGAGCTCAAGGCGATTGAACACCTTTTGCCGGATTTTTCCGAGGGGGTGGAGATCGGGATCGGTACGGGACGCTTCGCTCTGCCGTTGGGGATCCGGCGGGGAATCGAACCTTCACCCAAGATGGCTATGATCGCTATGAAGAAAGGGTTGGAGGTTATTCCCGGAATCGCCGAAGAGATTCCTCTGCCCGATGAAAGTGTCGATTTCGTCCTGATGGTGACGACGATCTGCTTCGTCGACGATCCTTTGCAGGCATTGAAGGAGATTTATCGGATTTTGAAGCCGGACGGAACGGTCATTGTAGGCTTTGTGGATCGCGATACCCCTCTGGGGCGCCACTATCTGGAGCATCGAAACGAAAGCCGCTTCTATGCGCCGGCGATCTTTTTCTCAGCGGATGAGGTAGCCGGCTTGCTGCGGGAAGCCGACTTTGGGGAATTGGAGGCGGTGCAGACCCTCTTCGGTGAGCGGCTGGAGTCGATGGAGGGCGGGGTCCGTCTCGGCTGGGGCGAAGGGGCCTTCGTGGTGATCCGGGGGTGCAAAGTTGAGAATCGGGAGAGTAAGGAGTGAGGAAACATCGGGGACCGGCACCGGAGGATGAGCTCTTTCGCGACCCTCGGAGGTTGTGGCGGCTGCGGGAGGCGGTAGCCGACCTGAGTTGGTTGCTACGTCGGAACTACTCGGCCAAAGCGGCGGGAGAACTGGTGGGCAACCGCTATCAGCTGACGGGGAGGGAGCGGCTGGCTTTGAGCCACGCCGCCTGGGATCGGCGTGAGCGGTCCGGTCGGCTTCAATCCGATGAGTTGAAGGGTAAAATAGTCTGCGTAGACGGCTTCAATTTGCTGATCACACTGGAGACGGCCCTGGGCGGCGGAGTATTGATTAGGGGAGTGGACGGGAGACTACGGGATTTGGCATCGGTACATGGCCATTACACGTTGCGGGCCGAAACGGAAGCGGCGATTCGTTTGGCCCTGGAAGGATTACGGGAAATAGGAGTGCGGCGAAGTCATTGGCTTTTTGACCGTCCCGTCTCCAACAGCGGACGATTGGCATCTTTGGTGGAGTCTATAGCCCGGGAGCTGGGAGTCGAAGCAGAGGCCGAGGCGGTGGATGGAGTGGATAGCCGGCTTAAACACTGCGATGGAGTGGTGCTCAGCGCCGATACCGCGATCCTGGATAGTAAGGGGGTGCAGTGGTATGATCTGGTAGAGTATCTGATCGAACGAAAGATTCCAAACGCGTGGATTGTGGATTTGGAAGATAAAGGTTGAATCTTTTGTAAATGACGCATTTATAGCCGAAAAGTCATTACCGTACCAACAATACACCTTAAACATTTAGAGAAGGAGACGAGGTGAGATGTGTGTAAAGAAACCTGAAGAACTCCCCGTCGGCAATTCGATGATCTGGTAATAAGCCTTCGGCCGATTCCGGGCGAAGATCTTTAAGCGCGAAGTTCTCGAACAAATTTCTCGATCCGGCGGATGCCTTCACGGATTGTGACGATATCGCTGGCGAAAGAGAAGCGGAAATAGCCTTCGGCCCCAAAACCGATTCCGGGAACCACCGCCACACCGTAGCGTTCAAGTAGATCGGAGCAAAACTGCATCGAATCGTTGCTCAATTCCCGGATGTTGACGAAGAGATAGAATGCTCCCTGAGGACGGCTGACACTCAAGCCTTCGATGGCATTGATAAGCTCTGTGGCTTCGTGGGCCCTGGCTTCGAAAGCTTGGCGCATCCGCTCAATCTCGTCATCCACTTCTCCCAAGAGGGCCGGGATGGCGGCTTTTTGAGTGATGGAACAGATGTTGGAGGTACTTTGGGATTGCAACGAGGTCATTTTCTTGACCAACTCGACATTTGGGCAGGCAAGATAACCGAATCGCCAACCTGTCATAGCGACCGATTTGCTCAGACCGTTGATGGTGACGGTACGACGATAGAGGTCGTCACTGACGCTGGCTGTGGCTGTAAACTCTGTACCGTCGTAGACCAGTTTTTCATACATTTCGTCACTGGCCACGATGACATCGGTCCCTTCGAGGACTTTACCGATTGCTTCGATCTCTTCGCGACTGTAGACTGCCCCCGTGGGATTGGAGGGGCTGGTAAGGATCAGAAGTTTTGTGCGGGGAGTGAGGGCGGCTTTTAGCTGCTCCGGTGTCATTTTCAGGCCGTTCTCTTCCGACGTTTCGATGATCACGGGAACGCCGCTTGCATATTTGACCTGTTCGGGATAGGTGACCCAGTAGGGGGCGGGGATGATCACTTCATCCCCTTCGTCGATCAGGGCCTGTGTCAAATTGAAGAGAGACTGTTTTGCACCGTTACTGGTAAGGATCATTTCACGTCTGTAGCTTAGTCCATTGTCCCGTTCGAGTTTCTGACAAATCGCGTCGAGCAGTTCAGGGATGCCTGCGACTGCCGTGTAACGGGTAAATCCGGCTTCGATCGCTTCGATTGCAGCCTCTTTAATCCTGCGAGGGGTGTCGAAATCAGGTTCTCCGGCCGAAAAACTCAATACGTCCTTTCCTTGCTCCTTAAGTTCTCGGGCCAAGGTGGAAATCGCGATTGTCATCGAGGGAGACAATGCGTTTATTCGCTTCGAAAACATAATTTTATTCACCTTTTTTAACTAAGCTCTGTTCAAATTCCCGCATTCGAATCGTCGTCGGTGCACCTTCCCACTTTCTCTGATCCAATCGGTTTCCTGAACAGGCGTAATTATATCAGAGCTTTCCCGAAGACGTCTAGAAAAGAGCTCTTCTCTTGTGCATAATAATCTTTTAATCTAGTGTGTGTCATGATAAAGCAAGACAAGATAAAGCCAAACCCGCCGTGAGACGGGGACGGAAAGCCATGGATCTCCCCAAAAGGAGATTGCCAGGTTACCTAACGAAAAGGATTTTCATTTCAAGAGTTGGGAAAAGAGTGATGATCAGTTCGCTTCATCTTGTCAAAGTCAGGGAAGGGGGACGAAGAGACGACGTCCTTCTCAATCATAAATTCAAAGGAGCGAAAATGAGAATTATAAGTAAAATCGCCAGGATTCTTCTGTTTGTTCTGGCAATGGGAGGAGCTTCTTACGCCGTCGAAATCAAAAACCTCGCTCAGGCGGTCAACGAAGCGGGTCGCCAACGGATGTTGACACAAAGGATGTTGAAAGACTACGCCATGATTGGAATGAAAAACAGTTTTGGAAATCCGCAGGAGGACCTAAAAAAAGTAGTGAATACTTTCGAAGATCATTTGGTTGCACTTACGACTTTTGCTAAAGATCCGGAGACGAAGAAGAGTCTGGAGGCACAGAGAAAACTCTGGAATCCGATTCGAAAGATGCTTCAAGAGCCTCCCACCAAGGAGCGAGCGGAAGTACTGCAAAAGAAGCTGGATGCGCTGCTTAAAGCTGCAGATACGACGACAAAACTGTTTGCCAAGCAGACCGGGAAAAAGTCTGGAGCTATTATCAACATATCCGGGCGGCAGCGTATGCTCTCCCAAAGGATGGCCAGCCTCTATATGCTGAGAGTGTGGGGGATCAAAGATCCGCAATTCAAAAAGAAAATGGATGACGCGATGCAACTCTTCTCAAGCTCACTCGACAAACTTATGCACTCGGATTTGAACACCGATAAAATCAACAAGCTGCTGATGCGTGTCAAAAACAATTTTATGTTTTTTCAGGTCATGAACCGGGCGCAGAACCACTATATCCCTTCACTGATCTATAAGAAGTCGAATGAAATTCTCAAAGACATGAATACGATCACCGGTCTTTATGCAGCCGAAAAGGTGCAATAAGGTGAGTGGGTATATGATGGTGGAAAATTATAGTGGACGAACAATTCAAAATAAGAAGGAGACAGCGATGAAAAAATGTGTACGGAACCTGGCACTAACTGTGTGCATACTTGCAGGGTTCGGTGGGGTGATGGGGACCCAAGCCGAAGCGGCAAAAACGACGGTAAATCCTCTTGTCAAGAAAGATGCGATTCGTTTGATCGATATCGCCGGAAAGCAGAGAATGCTTTCTCAAAGGATTGCGAAGGATTATCTCTATATCGGCAAAAAAGTGGCGGTGGACAAAGCCAGAAAAGAACTGAAAGCATCGATCACGGAGTTCAAAGCCAATCAGGCTAAACTGGAGGAGATGATCAACGATCCCGAGATCAAGAATCTCCTTGCTTTCGTCAATATGAGTCTGAATGAATTGGAAGGGATCGTTCAAAAACCCTTTTCACTGGACAATGCCCAACTGGTTCTGGACCTGAGTGAATCGATGCTTGAGGGAAGCCAGTATGTTGTTGATTCCCTTAAAAAGATTGCCAACGTTAAAGAATCCAGGATTATTGCCATCTCCGGTAAACAGCGAATGCTCGCACAGCGGATTGCTAAATATTACATTGCCTATCAGGCGGGAATCAAAGACAAAAATACCGTCGATCAGATGAAAGCTGCTGTCAATGAGTTCGCCAAAAATCACAAAATTCTCATGGAGAATAAAGACAATACGGCGACGATCAATCAAAAACTAGCCCAGGTCGATCGGCTCTGGAAGATTGTATATAAGTTCTATCTGAATATTGAAAAAGGCGGACTGCCCTTTATCGTCTACACGACAACGAATGATATTACAAAAAAGATGAACGAGATTACCGAACTTTATGTACAGCTCTATAATAAATAAGGAGAGAGAGATGAAAGTTATTCTCTGGATCCTGCTTCTCCTGACGGGGATTCAGCAGACAGCATCAGCGGCGACCCGTGCCGAAGTCAATGTTCTGGAGGCGACGGAAAATATCCGGTATCTCAGTCAACGCCTAAGCAAGAACTACCTCTATCTCTATGCAAATCCTCTGAAAAAGGAAATTAGAAAAGAGATTCAATCCGATTTGGCAGGGCTTGTCAAAAATATTCGAACTATTTCAATGACGACCAGTGACGAAGATACGAAAAATATTCTGGAGTTTCTTACCTACAGCAAAGATCAGATTACTCAATTGATCAAAGAAAAACCAACGAAAGAGCGGGCGGCTTTGATGCTTGATTACAGTGAAACCCTGCTGGAAGGCGCCAATTCAATTGCCAAAGAGCACAGTTATCTTTTCAGTGAAAGTGAACAGATGCTGATGATAGGCAAAAGCATCGATTATCTGCTTGAACGGAGTGCTAAGTACTATCTTGCACTCGGTATCGGTCTGGGAACGGAAGTCAATCGGAAACAGATGCAAGAAAGTCTCGATGCACTCGAAGAGAAGATTGGAATTCTTGAAAAGTATAGTTATCCGAAAGAGATGTCGGTTTCAAAAAAAGATTTAAAGAGTTTTTGGAAAGTAACAAAGAGTTTCTTTGATCGACAGAAGAAAATCTTTGTCTCGAACCTAATGGTCCTCGCGACAAACGAGTTGGAGAAGATCGATTCTCGATTCATTCTCTACCATAGAAAAAACCAATAGAGTCAGGAGAACAGCCTCATGAAAAAGACCAATCAGAAAATCCTTTTTTATCTGTTGATGCTCCTGACGATTGCCATCATCGCCGCACTTGGATGGTTTGGGTTCAAAGCCTACAATGCTTATGAAAAAGATCGTATCAATGTGGATCGTTTTTCGGTAATGACCGAAACTGAGCAGTTGATCGAGAATGTAGGAGCTGAAAGACTTGCAAGTGCGGCTTTCCTCGCAAGTGGAGAAAAATGGAGACAACAGGAACTCAAAAAAAGACGTCAGAAAGTCGATACAGGTCTGTTAAATCTGCGTCATGCACTTCAGCGTTACAAACTGAAAAACGATCTTTCACTTCTCAACAATGTAGCCAATGAAGTCAAAGCGGTACGATCGCGAATAGATGCGATGAGCCAGGAGTATCGCGATCTGTTTGTCGGAAGTTTTCAAAAGCGTATTGCCGATCCGCTTTTGAAAATCTATACAAACACGACAGGACTTTTCAAACGTTTGGGACGTGTGAAAGAGCTGAAATTCAACGAAGGGTTGATGCGTCTTTACATTGATGAAGATTTAGAGAGAAGTTACATCGCCTATCTTCTTTCTGTCGAAAAAACGATGAACAATGAGGATTTGAAGATTTGGGATCAGGTGATCAGTCAGGATGCACTCCCCACTTTTGTCGACATTAAAGACATACTTCTACGAAGTCGTTTGAAAGACATTCTCGTACCTGACCGCTTTTCAGTAATGATCAATCCTCTGCGTCAATCAGTGCTCTACGGTATCAACAACGGCAAATATCCCATCAAACCGAAGAAGTGGATCGACGGAAACAATGATCGGATCAAAAAGATCATCGTAGCGGCTTCAATGGTAAACAAACAGCTCCGGACTCAGATGCTGAACAAACTGGAAAAAGAAAAGAGACTGATGATCCAGTACGGAGTCGCCGTACTCTTTTTCCTTATTCTGTTGATCATTTTCATCGTTATTTTCTACAACATCAACAAAGAGTCGAAACTGCTCGACGAAACTCTTAAAAATATTGAATTCGAGCTGGATCCTCATCGGAAACGCCAGTTGCAAGAGATCGTACAAAGACGGGATCTTCCCGCGATCTACAATTTTCTTGCACAGACAATTCGGGAAGCCAATGAAACAAAGGATCTCTTTCTGGCCAATATGTCGCACGAGATTCGTACTCCTTTGAACGGGATTGTCGGGTTTACTCAGCTCCTGAAGAACACTCCGATGACACCGGATCAGGAAGAGTTCATTTCTGTCATTGAAAGCAGTTCGGAAAATCTTCTCTCGATTGTTAATGACATTCTCGATCTCTCGAAGATCAATGCCGACAAAGTAGAGTTGGAAGAGATCACATTTAACGCACTGGAGAAGTTCGAAGATGCTGTCGAATCCTATGGAGCAAAAGCGGCTCAGAAAGATGTGGAGTTCAGTGTATTTGTCGATCCTTCGCTCCCAAAAACACTTATCGGGGATCCGACGAAAATTTCACAAGTTATTGTCAACCTGGTCAGCAATGCGATCAAATTTACAAGTTCCCACGGACAGGTAGATGTAATTATTGAGAAACGGGAAGAGACAGAAACGGATGCTACCGTCTACTTCGCGGTACGGGATACAGGAATCGGTATCAGCGAAGAGCAGAAAGAGAAAATTTTCGAAGCCTTTTCACAAGCCGATGCCGGTACGAGTCGAAAATACGGAGGCACAGGTCTCGGTCTGGCTATTTCGAGCAAATTGGTCGAACGGATGGGCGGACATCTAGACATCGATAGTACAATCGGAGAAGGCTCGACTTTCTTCTTCGAATTGACTCTACCCAAAGGTGAAGATCAGGAGAAATATATTCCGGATGTCAGCGGTCTGCAGACGGCGATCGTCCTCCCCAAAAAAGATATGGTGCGTCAGACAGATATCAATCTCAAGAGATACGTGGAGTATTGCAGTGCAGAGTTCGAGGTTCTAAGTTACGATGACATTTTTGATCGGACTGATCTTGAGATGCCTGATATCCTGTTCGTTGATCACAAATATTGCCGTCGTGCACGTGAACTCGATATGTTCCTAGAATTGAATACGCGCATCGTCCTGCTGACAACCGGTGAATTGAAAAAAGAAGCTGAGGCGGTGATGGATCGACTTAGCAAAATTATCTACAAACCAGTCAACTTTTCGAAAACGGTTCGAGCGCTTGAGAGCATTCATGAAGTTGTCGCAGAAGGGGCGGCTGGAGAGCAGGAAGAAGAGACTTTCGAAAATCTCAGAATTCTTGTGGCCGAAGACAATCCGATCAACCAAAAACTGATCCGAACAACATTAGAGAAATTCGGTGCGGAAGTAACACTCGCTTCCAACGGTAAAGAAGCTTTTCAGCTTCGCAAGCAGAATGATTACGATTTGATTTTCATGGATATTCAAATGCCTGTAATGGACGGTATTGAGGCAACGCGGGAGATTCTGCATTATGAGCAGGTCAATCATTTACGTCACATCCCAATCGTGGCATTGACGGCGAACGCATTAACAGGAGATCGGGAGAAATATATCGAAGCAGGGATGGACAATTATATGCCCAAACCGATTAACATACCTGAACTCAAAGCGTTGATTGCGACATACCATCCCCACAAGAAGAGAACGGTTGTCAAGGCCAAGTATAGTGGGGGGTCAGGATCCAAACGGCGGGAAGGAAAATCGGAACGTCCGATCCGACCTCGGCGTGGAACTGAGCGGAAAAAGAGACGCAAAGTGCTACTCTACACACCTAGTTCCATGTTACAGAAACTCTATGGAAAAATCCTTGAATCAGCAGGTCTTGAGGTTATTACTGTTCCCGATGAGATAGCTCTTATCGAGAAACTGGACAAGGATCAATTTACTGCCGCTATATTGGATGGAAGAGATCTCGACAAGGGAGAGTGTCTGTTGATCGAGACGATGAAAGAGGCGGATGTGGAACCCATCGTCCTTGTCAACATGGATGTGGACAAGTTTTCCGAATGCGGTATCAAAGCGGTCCGTGTTTCGGACTTCGCTTCGGAAATCGAACGACGCTTCCGTGGAGGACGATCCTAAAAACAGGGGTCTGCTCTTCCTCGTCTTTCTATGGCTCACTGATAGTAATGAAAGAAGCGGATCGGATGATTTCAAAAAACCATTGCTACCTGGGTATCATCGAAAAAAGTAAAATCCGGTTAAAATCTTCGTAAAAACGAACGAAGGAGTTAACCATGTCTACCATCAATGTTGTATGTCCTCATTGTCTGAAAATCAATCGTCTTCCCCCAAAAGATCACTATAAGAAAGCAAACTGCGGTTATTGCAAGCAATCACTTTTGGATAACAAACCTGTTGATGCTGATGCAAGAAAGCTTGCTCAGTTTATCAACGGCTCGGATTTGCCTGTGGTCGTTGATTTTTGGGCGCCATGGTGTGGTCCGTGTCGGATGATGGCGCCCAATTTCGCTCAGGCAGCCGCACAAATGCCTCTCAAAGCACAATTTCTGAAAGTTAATACGGAAGAGAATCCGCAAGTCGGTGCTCAGTACGGTATACGATCCATTCCTACGATGATTCTTTTCAAGAACGGTCGGGAAGTCGATCGGGTCAGCGGGGCGCTCAGTGCGGATCAGATCATTCAGTGGGTCAGTCGATACGTCTGAGGCGATAGTTCTGTATAGATGCGCAAGAGGTTGGTTACGAGTTGTTGACACTAATTGGATAAAATTGCCGACAAATCAAGTGCCGACAACGGTGCAATAAGGAGTCGAAATGAAAGTATTGCTGATCAAAGACGTCAAAAACGTCGGCAAAGCGGGAGAGATCAAAGAGGTCAAAGACGGATACGGGCGCAATTTCCTCGTCGCCAAAGGTTTGGCCAAAGTAGCCACTCCCCAGGTCGTGGAGGAGTGGAAAGCGGAGCAGGAGCGTCGCGCACAAGAGGAAGCGGCGGAGATCGAGCGTCTGAAAGCGGAAAAAGAGAAGATCGAAGCGGCCGAGATCCGCATCGAAAAGCCCGCCGCTCCCATCGGGATTCGTGGGTCAGTGACCAACAACGACATCTCCAAAGCGATCAAAGAGCAGCTGGGCTTCGAGGTCGACAAGCACAAGATCGAGCTCAAAAAGCCGCTCAAATCCGAAGGTCTGCACACCATCGATATCAAACTGGGTCACGGCATCCACGCCGCGGCGAAAGTGGATGTCGTCGCCGTCGAGGGATAAGAGGATGTTCGAAGCGACCACCATCCTGGCGTACCGCGGGGAGAACCATGCCGTCATCGGCGGAGACGGGCAGGTGACGTTCGGCAACACCGTCCTCAAAGGCAACGCCACGAAGATCCGGACCCTCTACGAGGGGAAGATCCTGGCCGGTTTCGCCGGGAGTACCGCTGACGCTTTTACCCTCTTCGATATGTTCGAGGGGATCCTCAACGAAAAAAAGGGCGATCTGCTCAAATCGGTGATCGAATTTTCCAAGCAGTGGCGTCAGGACAAGCATCTGCGCCAGCTGGAGGCGATGATGCTGGTGCTCAACAAGAAGCACATTTTCATCCTCTCAGGTACCGGCGATGTCGTCGAACCCGAAGACGGGCGCATCGCCGCCATCGGCAGCGGGGGCAATTTTGCCCTCTCGGCGGCCAGAGCCCTGGCTCGGCATGCTTCGCTGGATGCGGCGGCCCTCGTCAAGGAGAGCCTGCAGATCGCCGGCGAACTCTGTATCTACACCAATACCAACATCAAACTTCTGGAGCTCGAGCCGTGAGTGAACGCAATATGACCCCCCGCGAAATCGTCGAATACCTGGATCGATACGTCATCGGCCAAAACGACGCCAAGAAAACCATCGCCGTGGCCCTGCGCAACCGCTGGCGCCGGATGCAGCTCGACGAAGAGATGCAGCGGGAAGTGACCCCCAAAAACATTCTGATGATCGGAAGCACCGGGGTCGGCAAGACCGAAATCTCCCGCCGTCTGGCACGGATGATGAAGCTGCCTTTCATCAAAGTCGAAGCGAGCAAATTTACCGAAGTGGGTTTCGTGGGCCGGGACGTTGAGTCGATCATCCGCGATTTGGCGATGACGGCGATGCAGCTTGTTCGTGAAGAGGAGAACGAGCGCAATCGCGAGAAGATCGAAGCCTACGTGGAGAACAAAATCATCGAAAAGCTTCTGCCGCCGCTGCCCGAAGGGGCCAGTGAGCAGAAAAAGGCCGACTACGAGGCGAGTTTCGCCCGGATGCAGAAGAAACTGGAGGCCGGAGAGCTCGATCACCTGAAGATCGAAGTGGAGATGCCCCCGCCGAGTCTCGACCTCTCCGGCGGCAATGTCCCCCCCGAGATGGCCAACGTCCAAGAGTCGATTGTCAAAGTCCTGGGCGGACTGGGGAAAAAGGGTAAAAAGAAAGAGGTCTCCATCAAAGAGGCCCGCAGAATCCTCGCCGCCGAAGCGAGCAACGAACTGCTGGATGAAGAGAAGCTCAAAGAGAAGGCGCTGCAGAAGGTGGAACAGGGGGGCATCGTTTTCCTCGACGAGATCGACAAGATCGCCGTTCCTTCCAACGTCACCGGACGCCAGGACCCCAGCAAAGAGGGGGTTCAGCGGGACCTGCTGCCGATCGTGGAGGGCTCGACCGTCAGCACCAAGATCGGCCCGGTCAATACCGACCATATCCTCTTCATCGCGGCCGGGGCCTTCCATCTGAGCAAGCCCAGCGACCTGATCCCCGAGCTGCAGGGGCGTTTTCCGCTGCGGGTGGAGCTCAGCAGCCTGGATGAAGAGGCCCTCTACCGCATCCTCACCGAACCCGCCAACTCTCTGATCAAACAGTATCAAGCCCTGCTGGCCGTCGAAGAGGTCACACTGGAGTTTGCCGATGAAGCCCTCCGGGCCATCGCCCGCTACTCCGCCCTGGCCAACGAAAAGACCGAAGACATCGGCGCGCGGCGTCTGCACACCGTGATGGAGCGGATCCTCGAAGAGATCAGCTACGACGCCGACCTCCACCGTGGTGAAACGATTCTCGTTGACGAAGCTCTCATCGACAGCAAACTCGAAAAGCTGGTGGAGAAAGAGGACTTGACGCGCTATATTTTGTAGTGCGAGTGAGGAGTGAGGAGTGAGGAGTGAGGAGTTTATCGCGCCTGTGGCGCCGTTATTGATGTATTGGTGTATTTGTGTATTGGGAGTAGGGCTTCAGTCTTATGTTGCGGGGCTGAAGCTCCGCCCTCATTTATCGTGTTGTAAAGCCACGCACCAAAATTTCTCATTTCTCATTTCTCATTTCTCATTAGGAAAATTCCTCATTGAAAAGGCACTTTCCCTGTGATTGTCGTTCTCGGTGCCGGGATCGCCGGGGTGGCGGCGGCGCATTTCCTCAAAGAGGCGGGAGAAGAGGTGCTGCTTGTCGATCGCAGCGATGTGCCGGCAAGCGGCGGGAGCGGGGCGGCGGGGGCTTTCGTCTCGCCCAAGATCGGCAAGGGCGGGCCGCTGCAGGAGTTGACCAACGACGCGTTCGCCTTCGCCAAAGATTTCTATCGCAAGCTGACTCCGCATGCCTTCCACGCCGACGGCGTGCTGCGCATCCCCAAAAACCCCGAAGACGAAGTGAAATTTGAAAGTTACGAAACTTTCAATTACCGGCCCTACGAACGCTGGGATGCGGTGAAAGCCCGGGAGGCCGGATTGCGCGATGTCCCCGGCGGATTCTTTTTCCCCGAAGCGGGGGATGGCGATGCGCGCGAGATTTGCCGCACGCTGGCGGCGGGAGTACCGCGCAGGCAGATGAACGTTGAGCGACTGGAGCGCAAAGAAGATCGCTGGCTCCTCCACGGGCCGCAAGAGCGGATCGAAGCGGAGCGGCTCGTGCTGGCGACCGGCTACGAGAGCGGCCTGCTGGATCTGCGTTATCTGGGGATCAAGGGGTTGTGGGGAAGCCGGGGGGATTACGCCACTTCCCGGCATTTTCCGATCAGCATGCACAAAGACTTTTCCCTCTCCTCCAGCCGGGAGGGGCGGGTAAAGCTGGGGGCGACGCACGTCAAATCTCCCGAACCTTGTCGCGTCTGCGACGGCCGGCCGTTGGCATCTTTGGAGGCCAAAGCGGCCGAGATCACCGACACGTCGGACTTTCGTCTGCTTGAAACCTTCTGTGGGATGCGCTCGACGAGCCGGGATCATTTCCCCGTCGTCGGCCCGGTGATCGACGTGCCCCGGATGCTGGAGGAGTCTCCGGCGATCGTTCGCGGAGCCAAAACGCCGCTGATCCATTTCGAAGGGCTCTATCTGCTCAACGGCCTGGGAGGCCGGGGCTTCGTCTTCGCCCCGCTGATGGCCCGGATGTTGGCGGAGCACATCACCCGCGGCGCAGCGCTCGATCCGAGGATCCATCCCGATCGACTCTTCTGGAAATGGGTGCGCAGAGTCGGACCGCAAAGAGATAACGGTGTCGGTAGATGAAAGAGTTTCGCTTCGAAAGTCTCTCGAAAGAGTCGGGAGTGGAGCATGTGATCAGCGGGCGGGATTGCGGGGCTCCTCTTGATTTTTCTCTCGCTCTGCATACGGGAGAGCCTGAAGAGCAGGTCCTGCGCAATCGCGAAAAGCTTCGGCGCATTTTCGGTGAAGAGAGCCGCTTCGTCAGTGCATTGCAGGTGCATGGGAATGACGTGTATGTGGTCGAAACGTGCGAAGAACGCGGTTGGAGATCCTTGGATTGTACGCTGAGGGCCGATGCACTGGTGACGCAATGTCCGGGGGTGGTCTTGAGCATCCTGACCGCGGACTGCGTACCGATCCTGCTCTACGCGCCGCACTCCCGGGCGGTTGCGGCCGTACACGCCGGGTGGCGGGGGTGTGCGCAAGCCATTTTGCCCAAAACGGTCGTGACGATGTCTCGGCGTTTCGGCGTCGATCCGCAGGAGATCGTTGCGGGCATCGGTCCCGCCATCGGTGCCTGTTGTTACGAAGTCGGAGAGGAGATGGCTGAGACGTTTCGGGACTATCCCTCGGCGCTTACGTATCGCAACGGATCACTTCATCTGGATCTCAAAGAGATTTGTCGGTTTCAGTTGATCTCGGCGGGCCTTCGGGAGGATCGGATCGAGACGAGTCCTTTCTGCACCGCCTGTTCGGGGGATGATTTTTTCTCCTATCGGGGGCAAGAGGGGTGCAGCGGCCGCTTCGCCAGCTGCATTATGTTGCGCTGGGGAGAAGGATCCTTTCCCGGGGCATGATTCCTAGCCGAGACGACTTTTGAAATCTTCGTAGCCGAAACGTCGGTCGACGGTGATACTTCCGTCTCGGTGCAGTCTGGCCAGTGCCGGGAGAGGAATACCGTTGAAAGTGGTTGCTTTGACGACGGTATAATGCATCTGATCTTCGAATAGAATCTTCTCTCCGACCTGCAGCGGTCGGTCGAAACTGTAATCCCCCATGATATCTCCGGCTAGGCAGGTGTTGCCCGCAAGCCGGTAGGTGTAGGGCTTTTCTCCGGGCAGGTCGGCACCCCGCACTTCGGCGCGGTAGGGCATCAGCAGAGTGTCGGGCATGTGTGCTTCGGCGGAACTGTCGAGAATGGCGATCTCCATGCCGTTGCGTACGATGTCGAGAACGGTCGTGACGAGTGGACCGGTCTGCCAGCCGATCGCCTCTCCCGGCTCGAGGTAACACTCCAGGTGTGGATGACGGGTGCGGAAATCTCTCAGAAGATTGACGAGCTTTTCCCGGTCGTAATCGTCGCGGGTGATGTGGTGACCCCCGCCGAAGTTGACCCAGCGCAGGCGGGGGAGCCAGCGGCCGAATTTCTCTTCGAAAGCCTGCAGGACCCCCTCCAGTGCAGAAGCGTCCTGTTCACAGAGTGCGTGAAAATGGAACCCCTCGATCCCCTCGATGCTTTTCTCGTCGATCGCGGAAGCAAGCGTCCCCAGGCGAGAGTGCAGACCGCAGGGGTTGTAGAGTTCGACCGGGGCTTCGGAGTATTCGGGATTGACCCGCAGTCCCAGGGAGATACGGGGATTGATCCGGCGTGCGCGGGAGCCGAAACGAAGCGCTTGGGCGGGTGAATTGAAGACGAGGTGCTGGGAGATGCGGGCGATTGCATCGATCTCTTCCTCTTTGAGGGCGGGGGCGTAGGTGTGGGTCTCTTTGCCGAACTCTTCGTGGGAGAGCCTCGCTTCCCACAGGCCGCTGGCGCAGCACCCGTCGAGAACTTTTCGGATGAGGTCGAAACTGTGCCACAGAGCGTACCCCTTGAGCGCCAAAAGGATTTTGACACCGGTAGCCTCTTTGATCCGTCGCAGCATTTCTAGGTTTCTCTCCAGCAGAGCCTCTTCGAGGAGCCAGCACGGGGAAGGAAGGGTATCGAGAAGCTCCGGAGTGATTGCGGAGCCGGCAGGGGGTGGATCGTAAGTCATGTTTGTCTCCTTGTTCGGAATTGCCCGTTTTATTTGGCCAGCTTGAGGCGGGCGAGCAGGCCGAGAGTGGTGGTGTATCCCGTGAGGGTGAATTTGAGTGTGCCTCGGGAGTCGTAGATGAATGAAGTGGGGTAGACGCTGACATCGAAACGTTTGGCCAGACGGCCGGAGGGATCGGACAGAACGGGAAAGTCCACTCCTCTTTTTTTCATCCATTGCCGGATCTCGGCATCGGAGCCGCTCTCAACGGCGATCGTCAGGACCGGATAGTGACGCGCGACACGCTCGATGTTGTCGATCTCCTGCCGGCAGACGGGGCACCAGGTCCCCCAAAACTGGATCAAAAGAGGGCCACTTTTTCCAAGAAGAGTTTTCAGTGATTCTCCTTGAAGTGTATGACCGCTGAGTCGGGGGAGCCGTGTATCGGGAAGTTTTGGAGCACGGATGTAGTCGAACAGGCTGCTCAGAAAAAAAACGGCGATAAGAAGAAGAAGAATTTCTTTGATGATCCGTACCACTTTCTTCATATTTTTCCTCGAATCCGATCCAATTCTTTTTCAAAAATTATAGCTATAATTTGAGAAAAGGAGTGGTGTGTCTCGTGAAGCCGGGAGTCCGGGACGTTCAGCAGTTTGATGGGCAGAGGAAGCGGGACATTTGTCGTGATTTTCACTCTGCAGACGGTCTCGTACCGTACAACGACGGGTGGGATTTGAAGTGTAGAGTTCACTAGAAGGAGAGATGAGATGGCGGAAACAATGGAAAGCAATCTACCGATGATCCTGATGCTGCTGGGGGGAGTGCTGATCCTGGCAATGCTCTTCCTGCTTTTGCGGATGCGACGGGAAAAAAAACAACCGAAGAGAGAGGAGGAAAGCTCGCCTCCGGTTTCCCGGGTGACGAAGAGCGCGCAGCGTCCCGCCGAGACAAAAGCTCCTCAGAAGGTTACCGCGAAGCCGAAGCTCGAGTCGACAGAGAGGAAGAGAGCCGAGGTGTCGAAAACCCTGCCGGTTCTTAACCAACCGGTCAAAAAAATGCCGGGAATCCAGCGAAGACATTTTGAAGAGTTCAAGGGCAAGCGTATTCTGATCGCCGAAGATAATGCGATCAACCGAAAACTCATTTTGACACTGCTTGACGGTCTCGGTCTTGAACTCGAAACCGCGGAAAACGGGCGGGAGACCCTCGACAGACTCCGCAACGGAGAAAAGGGACGGATTGATCTCATTCTCATGGACATCAACATGCCGGAGATGGATGGTCTGGAAGCGGCACGGGAAATTCGTGAGCATCCTATCTACGATCGAATGCCGATCGTAGCTTTGAGCGCATCGACCAGTGACGAAGAGGTTCGACAGATTCTGCAAAGCGGTATGAATGCTTATCTGGAGAAACCGATAGATCTGGGAAAGCTCTACCGTGTCTTCAAACTTTTTTTTGATTGGCAGGATGCACTTCCCGATTACAAGAAGAGAAGGAAGCCTGTCGGAGGTTTGCATTCCCACATCGATCGCAAAATACTCGATTGGGAGAAAGGGCTTCGCTACAGCAACGGAGACGAAGAGCTTTATGCGGGAATTTTGAAGGAGTTTTTCGATCAGTATCGCCATTCCGATCGGCAACTCAAAGAGTGGATCACCGAGAAGAATTACGACGAGATCAAGGCGTTGGCTGTGGATTTGGAGGGGATCAGTGCCACCATCGGTGCCGGACCATTCTATGATACGGTCACCCGTTTGCACCGTGTTGCCGAGCAGAAAGCCTATACGATGTTTCCGGATTTCATCGACGAATACAGTAAAGAGCTACGTGATTTAAACCGGGAAATCGAAAAGTACATCGAAGAATAATCCCGAACGATAAAAAAATAATGAACATAATAAAGGAAAACATAGAATGATCAGTACCGTCAATTTGACGCAACGTTACGGAAAGCGTGTGCTTTTCGACAAAATAAATCTCACATTGGATCCCGGGAAACGCTATGGACTTATCGGAGCCAACGGTGCGGGAAAGTCGACCTTTATGAAAATATTGGCCGGTCAAATCGAGCCCAGTGAAGGGGAGGTCCAGATACAACCCGGTGCGAAGGTGGGAGTGCTGGGACAGAATCAGTATGCCTTCGAGGATTTTACACTCCACGATGCGGTCCTCTACGGCAATCCTCGCCTTTATGAAGCCGTCAAAGAGAAGGAACGCCTCTATATGGAGGGGAATTTCGACGACGAGAAGGTCAACGAACGTTTGGGCGAACTGGAAATGATCTGTGTTGAAGAGGATCCGACCTACGAGGCCGACGTCAGGATTGAAAAATTGCTCACCTCACTGGGCTTTCCGGTCGAAACCCATCACAACCTCATGAGTTCACTTACCGGAGGAGACAAGTTTAAAATTCTTTTGGCACAGGTGCTCTTTCTTCAGCCCGAAATCCTCCTGCTCGATGAGCCGACCAACAACCTGGACATGGAGACCATCGCCTGGCTCGAAGAGGAGTTACGACGCTACGAAGGGGTTTTGGTAGTAATTTCCCACGACCGGCACTTTCTCAATGCCGTCGTCACCCATATCCTCGATTTGGATTTTCAGACGATCCGGGAGTTTACCGGTACCTACGACGATTGGTACATCGCCGCGAATCTGGTAGCCAAACAGCGGGAGATGGAGCGCAATAAAAAGCTCAAAGAGAAAGAGGAGTTGGAGAAGTTCATCGCCCGGTTTAGCGCCAACGCCTCCAAGGCCCGACAGGCGACCAGTCGGCAGAAGCAGTTGGAAAAACTGCAGATCGAAGAGGTGCGTATCTCCAGCCGCCGGGATCCCTCCATCGTCTTCAAAGCGAGCCGGGAGATCGGCAACGAAGTCCTGGAGGTCCGGGATCTGGCCAAAAGTTATGCAGATCACAAAGTTTTCGAGGGCCTAAGCTTCAAAGTAAACAAAGGCGACAAAATTGCACTCATCGGTGCCAACGGCGTCGGAAAGACCACACTCCTGGAGATTTTAATGGGTCGGCTGGAGCCCGACGCCGGTACGGTCAAGTGGGGACAGACGGTCACTCCGACCTATTTCCCTCAGAATACAACAGAGATCGTCAAGGGGAAAGAGAAGCTCTATCAATGGATCCAGAACCACAATCAGAAGTGGCACATCGATGAGATACGCAAATGTCTGGGACGTATGCTCTTTAGCGGGGAGGAGCAGGAGAAAGAGGTCGATGCCTGCTCCGGGGGGGAGAAACATCGGGTGATGATGTCCAAAATGATGATGGACAGCGCCAACTTTCTGGTTATGGACGAACCAGACAATCACTTGGATCTTGAAGCGATCGTCGCTTTGGGCGAGGCACTGCACAATTACCGTGGAGGTGTGATTTGCGCGACGCATGACCGGGAACTCATCGATGCCTTCGCCAATCGGATTCTACGGATCGAAGAGGATGGGACACTCACCGATTTTGAAGGAGACTACGAAGCCTTCGTTGCAGCGGAATCCGCGCCCCGCTGAATATAGGCGAGCTCCTTTCCTCTCCTTTTGTTGCTTTTTAATTTTTCCTCTTTTTATTCCAATTTTTATGCTTTTTCCAACTTTTTTACCAAAAAATTCAAATAATAATATTTTTAAAATTTTCCCTTAGCTATAATACTCCGAGATCGCATAAAGCTACATCTAAGAAAATAAGCGATCGAAAGAGGAGGAAAAATGGGATTGTTCGATTGGATCGGCGGTCAATTTATTGACGTGATCGAATGGACAGACGATAGTCACGATACGATGGTTTGGCGTTTTCCACGCCAGGGTAATGAGATCAAATACGGAGCGAAGCTCATCGTCCGGGAGAGTCAGGTGGCGGTCTTCGTCAATGAAGGGGAGATCGCTGACGTGTTCGGCCCCGGAACATACGGGTTGGAGACACAGAATCTGCCGATCCTGACCAGTCTGCAGCACTGGGATCACGGTTTCAATTCGCCCTTCAAGGCGGAAGTCTACTTTCTCAACACCAAACGGTTCACCGACCTGAAGTGGGGGACCAAAAACCCCATCATGCTGCGGGATCCCGAGTTTGTCATGGTGCGTCTGCGGGCCTTCGGGACCTACGAGATTCGCATCGCCGACCCCGAGGTCTTTCTCAAGGAGATCGTCGGCACCGACGGGCACTTCACCACCGACGAGATCGACGATCAGCTGAGCAACCTGATCCTCTCCAAGCTTCCGGTCGTCCTGGGCAACGACGAGACCCCGGCGCTGGACCTGGCGGCCAACTACGACCGTTTCGGCGAATACATCACCGAAGCGATCGCTCCCTATTTCGAAGAGTACGGCCTGGAATTGACTAAAATCCTCGTGGAAAACATTTCGCTTCCCCCGGAGGTGGAGAAGGCCCTCGATACCCGCAGCTCCCGGGCGATCAGCGGCAACCTCGACGAGCATATGAAATACCAGGCGGCTCAGGCATTGGGGAAAGAAGGCGGTATGGGCGAAATGGCCGGAATGGGAATGGGGCTGGCGATGGGGCAGCAGATGGCCCAGTCGATGGCCGCCGGCGTCGGCTCCGCCCAATCCTCCTCGCCGAGTGCCCCGCCGCCCCCGCCGCCTTCGGGTGCCGTCTGGTTCGTCGCCGTCGACGGGCAGAGCCGGGGGCCCTACGACGAGGCGGCCCTGCGGCGGATGGCCTCGGAGGGTTCGCTGACGCCGGAGAGTTACCTCTGGAGAGAGGGGTTCGAGGGTTGGCGCAGGGCCAAAGAGGTGATGCCGACGCTCTTCACGGCGGCTCCGCCCCCGCCGCCACCCGCGTAGGGCAAGGAGGGTGTGATGCGACGATTCGACGTCCGGCATTTCCCCTGTCCCTCCTGCGGTGCCGAGCAGGCGTTCGAGCCGGAAAAAGGAAGCCTGGCCTGCGAATACTGTGGCCACGAAGAGAAGATCGAGGCAAAGAGTCTCCCCACGGGCCATCCCATCGAAGAGGGCCTGGCCCAGGCAGAAACGATCGACGAAAAGCCGGGGGAAGTCTCCTGCCCCAAATGCGGCGCCTCCTACCCGCTGCCTGTACGGCGGGCCGCGACGCGCTGCCCCTATTGCGATACTCCGTCCCTTCGGGATTGGCTCAACCCGATCCTGCCCGACGGCGTCCTCCCCTTCCGGATCGCCGAAAAGGAGGCGCACCGACACTTTGCCGACTGGATCGGCACTCTCTGGTTCGCCCCCAACGAACTGCGCCATGTCGTCGACGCCCGCAAAAAACTGACCGGTTTCTACCTTCCACACTGGATATTCGATGCCGATACCCGGACCTTCTACCGGGGAGAGCGTGGAGACGCCTATTACGTCACCGTGGAGCGGACACGGGTCGTGGACGGCAAAGAAAAACTGGTGCAGGAGCGGGAGCGCCGCATCCGATGGACGCCGGTGAGCGGAGATGTGGCCCGCCGCTTCGACGACCTGTCGATCCCGGCGGAGGGGTCGCTGCCGCTCTCTTTGCTGCGGGATCTGGAACCCTGGCCTCTCAGAGATGCCCGGGCGGGGATGGAAGAGCGGGCGCTGTGCGGCTTCGAAGTACAGGAGTACGACCGTCCGTTGACGGAGGGGCACCGGGAAGCCCGTGAAAAGATGCAACAAAGAATCCGCCTGGATGTGTTGCGAGACATCGGAGGGGACGAGCAGCGGATCCATGCGCTTGATACCCGCTGGAGCGACGAACGTTTCAAGGAGTTGCTCCTGCCGGTCTGGACGACCCAATTTCATTATAAAGGGAGGGATTATTACTACGTCATCAACGGTGTGACGGGTACCGTCGCCGGGGAGCGTCCCTACAGCTACTGGAAGATCGGAGCGTTGATCGGTATCGTGGTCGCACTCAGCCTGATCATCTATTTCTGGGATCAGATCCGCGCGGCCTTTGGAGGGTAGCCGGAAAGACGGTTTTGGTTTAGTACAAAAGGAGGAGAAATGAAATCGATGAACATTTTCAAACGGGTGGCACTGTTCTGGGTGCTGAGCCTGGTCGCACTTTTCGCCAACCCCAAGGCGATGATTATCTTCGATGCGTCGGGGAGTATGTGGGGGCAGATCGACGGGATCAACAAGATCGTCATTGCCCGGGACGCCCTGCGGGATGTGGTCCGCAGCTGGAACCCGAAGGTCGATCTGGGGCTGACGGTCTACGGCCACCGGGTCAAAGGGGACTGCAACGACATTCAGACAGTCATCCCCGTCGGCCCGGTGAACAAAAAGCGGATGATCGATACCGTGATGCGGATCCAGCCCAAGGGGATGACGCCCATCGCCAAATCTCTACAGATCGTCGCCGAGAAATTCCGATCCAGCGAAGAGCCGGCGACGATCATCCTGATCTCCGACGGCAAAGAGAGTTGTGAGCAGGACCCTTGCGCCGTGGCCCGTTCGCTGAAGGCCCAGGGTATCAACTTCGTCGCCCACGTGGTGGGATTCAATGTCGATCGATCCACCGACCGGCAGCTCGCCTGTATCGCCAGAGCGACGGGAGGAGAATACTTCTCCGCCAAGAACGCCGCAGCCTTGAACCGGGCGATCAAAGTGATTGCCAAAAAGGTCGAAAAGCCGAACCCCAGGCCCAAACCGAAAGTTCCGGCTAAGACCACCGTCAAAATCGAAGCCCACTACAAAACCCTGGGCCCCAGATCTTTGGCAGTCGCTGGAGTCCGCTGGCGGATAGAGCAGAACGGAAAAGTACTCTACGAAGGGGAGGACCAGTCGCCGACTTTCGAGGCAAAGCCTGGGACGATCCATATCCGGATGAGCTATGACCGAGGCACGAAGCCTCAGAAACTGGAAGGGGATGCCCCGCTCAAAGCCCAAAAGAACAACTTCCTGGTCGTCTACATCGACAGCGGCACAGCGCTCATCGACACGAGAGAGATCGACGGCGGCCCGGAGGTCAAGAGCTCGGTACATATCTATCCCGCCGTCGGGAATGCCATCGAGGAAGGGAAAGAGTTCAGTCGATGCGTCACGGAACCGGGCAAACCCTGCGTCCGGACCCTGCCTGTCGGAGGCTACCTGCTCACGGCGACCTATCGGGGCATGAAAATTTCGAAGAAATTTACGGTCGGCAGCGGAGAAAAGGTGCCGATCCATCTGGTTTTTCGCCCGACCGGCTGGGCCGAGTTCAGCGCTTCGGAGGCTGAAGGCGGACCCTGGGTCGACGGTTACGCGAGGCTCTTCACCCAAAAAACGGACAAGCACGTCGGCAATGTCGATACGGAGAAAGACGAGGCGGGACGCAAGAGACTGCCGGTGGGCAAATATGTCGCCGTGTTCCACTACAACCAATTCGAGAAAAAGGTTCCCTTCGAGATCAAAGCGGGAGAGACGACGAAGGTCCACGCGGTGATGGGTCAGACCGGTTGGGCGGAATTCAGCGCTTCGGAGGCTGAAGGCGGACCCTGGGTCGACGGTTACGCGAGGCTCTTCACCCAAAAAACGGACAAGCACGTCGGCAATGTTGATACGGAGAAAGACGAGGCGGGACGCAAGAGGCTGCCGGTGGGCAAATATGTTGCCGTGTTTCACTACAACCAATTTGAGAAAAAGGTTCCTTTCGAGATCAAAGCGGGAGAGACGACGAAGGTCCACGCGGTGATGGGGCAGACCGGCTGGGCGGAGTTCAGCGCTTCGGAGGCTGAAGGCGGACCCTGGGTCGACGGTTACGCGAAACTCTACGACCAAAAAAGGGACAAACGGGTTGACAGCGTCGATTTGACGAAGGAAAAGGCGGGGCGCACAAGGCTGCCGGTGGGCAAATATGTTGCCGTGTTTCACTACAACCAATTCGAGAAAAAGGTTCCCTTCGAGATCAAGGCGGGAGAGACGACGAAGGTCCACGCGGTGATGGGGCAGACCGGCTGGGCCGAGTTCAGCGCTTCGGAGTCCAGAGGCGGCCCGTGGATCAAAACTTACGCGAAACTCTACGACCAGAAGAGGGACAAACGGGTTGACAGCGTCGATATGACGAAGGAAAAGGCGGGGCGTACAAGGCTTCCGGTGGGTAAATACTATGCCATCTCCAGGTATGACAACCTCAAAAAGAAGATTCCTTTCGAGATCAAAGCGGGAGAAACGACGAAGGTCCATATAGTCTTCGGCCAGATGCGGATCCGTGCCCGATGTACTGATCCCAAAGAGAGGGTGGAGTATGCGATTTACGCAAAGAGCGGCCGGCGGGTCGCCTACAAAAAAACGCGCTGCTCCAAGCCCTGGAAGTTGGGACTCGACGATGGAAGTTATATCCTGGAGGTGAAAAGCGGTTCGATCAAAAAGCGAATCGGCTTCGAAACTGCAAAGAGCCGTTCGCTGGAGGTCGACCTCACACAAAACGAAGCCGTGCCTAAAAATACCGCGATTCAAAGCGGCGATGAGGCTGCTGCCCCCACGTCCGCTGCCGTCGATGCGGAAAAATCCCGAAGAAAAAGCGAAATGCACAAGGTTCCAAAGATAGACGATGAAATGAAAAAGATGCAGCAGGCGATGGAGATGATCCGTCAGATGGGACAGATGATGGGGGCGATGCAACAAGGAGGCAAACCGGCCGTCGGCACCGGAAAGAGTGGGAAAAATCCAAAAGAATCTTCCGTAGAAAAAGAGGCGGATGAAATTCAGCTGATGAACGAATAGGGGGAGAAAATGGAATACAGAAAAATCTCGGCAGGAATGGCTCTGGTGATCACCCTGAGCCTGAGTGCAGCGGCGGTGACCTTCAAAAAATACGAGGTGCGGAGCGGAAAGGTGAGTTACACGATCCGCGGCAGTGGCAACGTCATGGGAGCGGCCCAGGAGCTGGCGGGCAAGAAACGTCTGATCTTCGATCAATACGGATTTCGGGAGTTGGAAGAGGAGGCGACGGTGGAAAAGGTCAATGTCTTGGGGCAAATGCACAAGGAAAAGCGGCACACTCTCGTATTTAGAAACGGCACGAAGGTCAAAATCGCCGATTTCCGGCGCAGGACGATCACCGAAACGGAGCCTCCGGGTATGGCGATGATGATCGCCGCGGCCAAACAGAATCTCACCCAGATGGGGGAGGAATTTCTCAAAAAGATGGGAGGACGGAAAGTAGGGACCGATACGGTGGCCGGTTATCGATGCGATGTCTGGAAGCTGCCGATCGTGACGCAGTGCATTTACAAAGGGGTGCCTTTGCGTATCGAGAGCGACGTAATGGGGATGCATCAAGTCACAATAGCGACCAAAGCAAAATTCGATGTTCCGGTTACGCAGAGCGACTACAAACTCCCCGATTTCCCCGTTCGACAGCTTCCCGCCTATCCCGGTACGCCGCAGGGCACACTTTCGGTCGAGGAGATGGGTCGCATGATGGGCGCTTTGCAACGCGGTATGAAAAGTCCGCATACAGCCTCTCCGCTCGCTTTGATGAAACAGGAGGCACTGGCACAGTTGCCTGCCTACAAATCCCTCCGAAAATGTCTCGAGAAGAGTGAAAATCTTTCGGAGGCGAATGGGTGTGAAAGAGTCTTCAGCGAACGAATCGGTACCCCATCTCAACCGATCGATCACTGGGACGATGCGATCAAAAAATCAGCCCTGCAAGAGATCGATGAGGCACTGGATGCGTTCAAATGTATGCAAAAGGCTAAAAGTATGGAGGCTCTGCAACGCTGTGCCCCATGAGGGGAGTCACTCTTGTGTGCCTGTCAAAATGTCTTTTTTCCTCTTCATGTCGAGACCGACGGGTATAATCCCATTCAACCCAAAATTTACAGTAGACTTCACTCCATCTGCACCAATGATCGGTGACATGGGCGATTCGTCCAAAGCCTTTTGGGGCGTCTGAGATGCCTGCGGCATAGACGCAGCGCCGTGCGGAGCTACGGAGGCAAAGCAGTTTTCCTCCGCTTTACGCTCCTCCCCCTTGGGTGCGCCTACGTTTTGGCCGAACACCCCTGCCAACCGAGCATCGGCGCATCTGAGGTACTTTCTGTTACATCGTATGGGATGATTCTGCAATTTTGATTGCTCTGAAAAACCGAAATGACTCGATTTCGTTATCCTGAACTCGATTCGGGATCCACGGTACCATGGGCATTCAAAGCTCCGGATTCCTGGCCAAGTCCGGAATGACGGAGGTTTTTCAGGTCGATCTATTCTCTGTGGGATCGGGAAGAAGAACGTTTGATGGGAAAAGGTGAAAATGCAAATCGAAATTACATTAGCATGGATCTACGGGATCGGGGGGGGTCTGATCGGCTCGATCGTGACGGGCGTACTTGTCGCTGCGGGGATGACCGCGTCAAGAAACCGTCTCGAAGAGGAATTTCGTCAATATCGATTTCGTGTCCAGGAGGAGGAGGAAAAGTGGGAGGAGCAGCGGCAAGATTTTCGGGAGGAGAAAGAGCGTTGGAGTGATACGCTGGAAGCGTGCCGGATAGAAAACGCACGTCTGAGAAGTCGGATCGACGGTCTAGGACAGATGCTCATGGCGGCGGAGGAACGCGGTGAAGCGCGGGAGCGCGAACTACGGGCCCAGCGTGAAGCGATTCTATCGCTCGAAAAAGAGCTCAGCGAAGCACAAACCCGTCTGGAGGAGGAGCGAGAGCGCGCTCGGGCCAGACTGGAGGAGCTGCGCGATGCCCGAACGACATTGCAGAAAGAGTTTAAAATTTTGGCCGAAAAGATCCTGGAAGAGAACAGCCGTCGTTTCGGTGATCTTTCAAGCGATCGAGTCGAAGAGGTTCTTAAGCCTCTGCGTACCCAGATGGCGGAGTTTCGCGACCGGATCGACCGGGTCCATACCGAGGAGACAAGGGAGAGGGCGACTCTGATGCAGGAGGTGCGACAGCTCAGGGAGCTCAATCGACGCATCGGGGAAGAGGCCGAATCTCTGAGCAAAGCGCTCAAAGGTGAGAGCAAAACCCGCGGTATCTGGGGGGAGATGGTTCTCGAAAGGGTGCTGGAGGCATCGGGACTTCGTGAGGGGGAGGAGTATGTCCGCGAACGGACGATGCGCAACGCGGAGCATCGCCGTCTACGTCCCGACGTCATCGTCTATCTGCCGGACAGGCGGGAGTTGGTCGTCGATGCCAAAACTTCGCTGGTGGCCTACGAACGTTATGCAAACACCGAAGATGAGGGGCAAAAAAGGCGCTATGCCAAAGAGCATCTTGCCGCCGTCAAAAGACATATCGATGAGTTGGCGCAAAAGGATTACAGTAGGGTGGAGGGGATCGAAACGCTTGATTTTGTCATGATGTTTCTGCCCATCGAGGGGGCTCTGGCTCTGGCGTTGCAGGAGGATCCCGGGCTCTATGACGAAGCTTTTTCCCGGCACGTCGTCCTGGTTAGCCCCACGGCACTGCTCGTGGCACTGAGAGCGGTGGAGAACAGTTGGCGCAGAGAACGCCAGAACCGCAATGCCCGGAAAATCGCCCGACAGGCCGGAGCGCTCTACGACAAATTCGTCGCTTTCGCCGAAGATATGGAGCGGATCGGTCGGCAATTGGAGACGGTACAAAAAAGCTACGACGCTTCCTGGAACAAACTCAGTTCCGGACGCAACAACATCGTTCGCCAGATCGAAAAGCTTCGTGAGCTTGGAGCCGAAACGAGTAGGGAGATTCCCTCTTCTATGGCCGATGAGGCTCTCGGTGACGAAGAGAATGAGCAGTGAGTGCATGGAAAAAAACTTCCGTTATTCCGGGCTTGCCCCGGATTCCAGGACTCATTATTCCCGTAAAACCATGAACGCTGAAACGCGTTCAGGATGACAAATTATCCAAGATTCGTCGGGATTGCTGCGCGATATAATCACGTGAGAGAAATTCCAAACGAACGAAAGAGGTGGATGAAGAATGCAGAGCTATCGTTTTATAGTGCACGGAAGAGTGCAGGGGGTCTTCTACCGGAAGTTCGTTGCGCAAAATCTGCGCCGGCTCGGCGTGCAAGGCTACGTGCGCAACCTGCCTGACGGGACAGTCGAGGTGGTCGTGCGCTCGACAGAGGAGGAACTCCCACAGATCGAAAAGATCCTCTACGAAGGCTCGCCGATGAGCGAGGTGGAGTCGGTGGAGCGGGAAGAGCTGGAGGAAGACGATCTGGTCTATGACGGCTTCGAGATACGATACTGATTGAATGAGAGTGGTAGAAAAGTTGCCGCCTATTTTTTCAATCGGTCGGTAAAGGCACGGCGGACCTTTTCGACCTTGGGGGCGACCACCGCCTGGCAGTAGCCCTGCCAGGGGTTTTTTTCGAAATAGTTCTGGTGGTACTCCTCCGCCGGGTAGAAATTGCGCAGGGGTTCGATCTTCGTGACGATCTTTCGATCGAGATGCTTCTGCGTCTGTGCCGTCACCTCCTCGGCGATCTTCTTCTCCTCGTCGTTTTGATAGAGGATCGTCGAGCGGTACTGGCTGCCATAGTCGGCCCCCTGGCGGTTGAGGGTCGTGGGGTCGTGGATGGCGTAGAAGATCTCCAGCAGATCCCGGTAGCTAAGTTTGCTGTCGTCGTAGAGGATCTTGACCACTTCGGCGTGGCCGGTGGTGTCGGTGCAGACCTCTTTGTAGCTCGGATTTTCCACGTAGCCGTTGGCATAGCCGCTGATGACGTCCACGACCCCGTCGATCTGCCGAAAGGCCGCATCCAGGCACCAGAAACACCCTCCGCCCAATACCGCTTCTTTGATTGCCATCATCTTCTCCCTGGAATACTACATTACGTCTCAGAATCACGAGGACGATGACGGGGCTAAAGCCTTCAATCCCGTGATTTATCTGGATTATCCAACCGTTTACTATAATTATAGATGAATTTACATTTGAACGGGGACGGTGTGGGAAGAGAAAGAGCTAGAGTGCTTGTACTATTGTTGCTCATTGGCGAGCTGGTATTGATGTCGGGATGCGGAAAGGAGAAGATAGAGACGTCGGCGCCGAAGCACCAAGCTCCGCAGGTCAAAGTCCGGAAGCTGGAGATGAAACCTCAACGGTTCTGGGTCGAGTACAGCAGTTACGCCGAAGCCTACGAGGCGGTGACGGTGATCTCCCGCGTCGAGGGGCAGATCCTGGAGCAGGCCTTCAAGGCGGGGGATACGGTGCGCAAAGGGGATCTGCTCTTTCGCATCGACCCCAGCGATTATCTGGCCGCCTACAATCGTGCCCAGGCCCAGCTGGAGAAGGACAAAGCGGCGCTGGCCCTCGCCCGGGCCGACCTGCTTCGCTACACGCCCCTGGTGCAGGAGCGGCTGGCCCCCCGGCAGAAGATGGAGCAACTCCAGGCCGCCGAAAAGCAGATGCAGGCGACGATCAAAGCCGACGAAGTGCTGGTCGCCGACGCCAAACTCAAGCTCTCTTACTGCGACGTCAAAGCCCCCATCGACGGCAAGATCGGCCGGGAGCTGATCAAGCCGGGCAACCTGGTCACCCCGGGGACCAAGCTGGCCTCCATCGTCGATTCGAAGTATCTGCAGGCCGACATCTTTCCCAGTACCCGCGACACCGCCAGCATCCAGAAGTACAAATCCCGCCCCTATCCTGAGGTGGAGCTCTTTTTGCGGGACGACCCGACGATCCGGCTGCACGGTGCCGTGGAGTACATCTCCAGCGTCGCCGACAAACGCACCGGGACCGTGCCGATGCGCGTGCGCGTCCCCAACCCCAAAGAGTTGATCCTCCCCGGCAGTTTCGTCACCGTCCGATTGATCATCAACGATCACATTCCCGCCGTGACCATCGCGCCCGATTGGGTCTTTCAGGATCAGGAGGGGGAGTTCGTCTACATCGTGGACGCCAACGACACCCTGCGCAAAGCCCATTTTCGCTCGCCATTCACCAACGCCCAGATGGTGGTCCTGCCCTCCACCTTCGCCGGGAAGCTGGCGCTGGTCCAGCCGGCGGGCTCTTTGGTGGCGGGGATGAAGGTCCAACCGCAGGTCGTCGGGAAGCGGGCTGAAGCAGAGGGCGGTCGCTGAGGATGTTCTCGCTCTTTTTCATCGACCGACCCGTCGTCGCCAAGGTCATCTCGATCATCATCGTGCTGCTGGGGCTGATCTCCCTGAAGCTTCTGCCCATCGCTCAATTCCCCGAGATCGTCCCCCCGACGATCAAGGTTTCCGCCAGTTACAAAGGCGCCTCGGCCTCCGTGGTCGAAGAGACGGTCACCCGCCCCATCGAGGAGCAGCTGGGCGGGATGGAGGGGGCGCTCTACAGCTCCTCGATCTCCTCCTCCGACGGCTCTTCGGTCGTCACCGTCACCTTCAAGCCGGGCTACGACCTGGACACCGCCGCCGTGGATGTACAGAACCGCGTCGCCCGGGCCCTGCCGACCCTGCCCGAAGCGGTCAAAAAGACCGGCGTCTCCACCCGAAAGGTTTCGACCAATATGGTGCAGATCGTCTCGGTCCGCTCCACCAATCCCGAACACGACGGCCTCTACCTCTCCAACTTCGCCGCGCTGAACATCGTCGAGGAGCTCAAACGCATCCCCGGCGTGGGCGACGTGCAGAACCTGGGGGAGCGTCGCTACGCCCTGCGGATCTGGATCGACCCCGACAAACTGAGCCTCCTGGGGCTGACGGTCAACGACATCGCCAACGCCCTGCGAAGCCAGAGCCTCCAGGCGGCCCTGGGCAAGGTGGGGGATACGACCCTGAGCCGCCAGGGGCGCTTCCAGTACACCCTGGTCGCCAAGACCCGCCTCGACAGCGTCCCCGCCTTCAAAAAGATCATCCTGCGCTGGAACCGTGACGGCTCCGCCGTGCGCCTGGGAGACGTGGCCCGCGTCGAGCTGGGATCGGAGAGCTATCTATGGTCGGCCCGCTATGACAACAAGCCCGCCGCGCTGCTGGGGATCTATCAGCTCCCCGGCGCCAACGCCCTGGATGTGGCCCAAAAGATCAAAGCGAAGCTGGCGGAGCTCAAACGGCGCTTCCCCAAGGACATCATCGTCGAGCCCAGCTACGACACCACCCGCTTCGTGGAAGTCTCCATCGAGGAGGTGGTCCAGACCCTCATCGAGGCGCTGATCCTGGTCCTCATCGTCGTCTACCTCTTCCTCCAGTCGGTCCGGGCGACCCTGGTCCCCGCCATCGCGATCCCCGTCTCCCTCATCGGCACCTTCGCCGCGATGCTGGCGGCGGGATTCTCCATCAACACCCTGACCCTCTTCGGCCTGATCCTGGCCATCGGAATCGTCGTCGACGACGCCATCCTCGTGGTGGAGAATGTCGAGGCCAACCTGGAGAAGACCCCCGATCTCACGGTCAAAGAGGCGACCCGACAAGCGATGAAGGAGATCTTCTCCCCGATCCTCTCGACGACGCTGGTCCTCCTGGCGGTCTTCATCCCCGTCACTTTCATCCCCGGGATCTCCGGCGCCCTCTATCGGCAGTTCGCCCTGACCATCGCCTTTTCGGTGCTGATCTCCTCCATCGTGGCTCTGACCCTCTCGCCGGCGATGGCGGCGACCCTGCTGCGGCGCAGAACGGGGAAGAAAAACCTCTTTTTCCGCGCCTTCGACCGGGTCCTGGAGCGGATCAAAGGGGGCCAGAAGCGCCTCGCCACCGGCCTGATCCGCCACTGGTATCTGCCCATCGCCGTCTATCTGGCTCTGCTGGGCGGGGCCTACTACCTCTTTCGCACCGTTCCCACGGGCTTCCTGCCCGACGAGGACCAGGGGACGCTGGTCGCGATGCTCACTATGGAGCCGGGCGTCCGCCTTCACGAGACGGAAAAGGCGAGTCGGAAGGTGGTCGAGATCCTCAAGAAAACCCCCGGGGTCGAGGACGCCGTCAGTGTCGACGGCTACAACGGCATTCTGGGGACCCTCGATTCCTCCTCCGCCGTCTTCTTCATCGTCCTCAAGGATTGGAGCCAGCGGACCACCCCGCAGCTGAGCCTGCCGGCCATTATGGCCCACATCAACGCTCAAGTCAAAAAGGCGCTCCCCCACATCACCTTCCGGGTCTTCAGCCCACCCTCGATCCCCGGCCTTTCGGCGACGGGGGGCTTCGAGTTTCACCTGGAGAACCTGGAGGGGATGCCCCTGAAGGATTTCGAGAAACAGGCCCGCCGCTTCATCGCCAGGCTCAACGCCGACCCGCGGATCGCTATGGCCTATACGATGTTCAACAGCAACTACCCCCAGCTGCGCATCGACATCGACCGCGACCGCCTCGCCGCCTCGGGGGTCAAACTCAGCGACCTGCTGGGGGTCCTGGGGAGTTATCTGGGCTCGCTCTACATCGACGACTTCAGCAAATTCTCCAAGAACTACCGCATCTTCGTTCAGGTGGACGAGAAGTACCGCAGTGAAGCGCGGCGGCTGGACCGCTTCTTCGTCCGCAACAAGGAGGGCACGATGGTCCCCCTGGGGAGTCTGGTGCGCATCGAGCGCGGCAGCGGCCCCAGCACCATCAGCCACTTCGACGCCTATCAGAGCATCTCGGTCAACGGGATGCACAACGTCAAAGGGGGCTACAGCTCTGCCGACGCCCTGGCCGCCATCGACGAGGCGGCCGCCTCGCTGCCGCCGGGGATCGGCTACGCCTATTCGGGGATCAGCCTCCAGGAGAAAGAGGCGGGCAACGCCGCCTTCTATATCTTCCTGCTTTCCTTGCTGACGGTCTATCTCTTCCTGGCGGCCCAGTACGAGAGTTGGGTTCTGCCCCTGAGTATCCTGCTGCCGATTCCTGTGGTGATGTTCGGCGCCCTGGGAGCCAACTGGATGGCGGGGCTCCTCAACGACATCTACACCCAGATCGGCCTGGTGCTCCTGATCGCGATGGCTTCCAAGAACGCCATTATGGTCGTGGAGTTCGCCAAAGAGATGCACGAGAAGGGCGGCGGCCTGGTCGAAAGCGCCGTGCAGGCATCCGTGCTGCGCCTGCGGGCGATCCTGATGACCGCCTTCTCCTTCCTGCTGGGGATTTTGCCGCTGCTGATCGCCACGGGGGCGGGGGCGGCGTCGCGGCGCTCGCTGGGGACCGCGGTCTTCGGGGGGATGGCTCTGTCGACCCTGCTGACCTTTTTACTGACCCCGGTGCTCTTCGTCGTGCTGGAGCGTATGCGTGAGAAATTTTCAGGAGCCGAAAATGAAGCCTAAGATCTTTTTGCTGGCGGTCCTCTCGGCGGCGCTTCTCGACGCCCGGGCCCTGAGGGTGGACGACCTGGTGCAGATCGCCCTGAAGCACAGCCCCGACATCCGCATCGGCGACTACGAATACCGCGCCTCCCACCAGCGCAGCCGCATCAGCGAAAGCGTGCGCCTGCCCCAGATCAGCGCCACCGCCGCCCTGGAGCACGGCGAGGACCGCTACGCGGGCGGCATCGACGACCACGGCGATACCCTGCGCGGCGGCCTGCGGCTGGACCAGCTCCTCTACGATTTCGGCCGAAGCGGCGGCAGCATTGAAGCGGCCCGGGAGAACGAAATGCTCTACCGCGCCCGCCTGCACCAGATCGTCGCCGACAAGGTCTATCAGGTCAAGCTGCGCTACTACGACGCACTCAAGGCCAAGACCCATATCCTCGTCCAGGAGAAGAACCTCAAACTCCAGCAGGAGCAGCTCCGCCGGGCCAAGCGCTATCTGCAGGCGGGAATCAAAACCGTCGTGGACGTCACCGACGCGCGATTGCGCCTGGAGCAGGCCCGCAAATCCCTCAGCGACGCCCGCTATCTGCTCAAGCTCCGCCGGGCCCTGCTGGAAGAGAGCCTGGGGACCGTGCCCGAGGAGGGGAGATACACCCTCTACGGTGCTTCGACGGACCTCTCCCATCTGTCGCTGCCGGGCAAAGAGGCGCCTCTGTCGGAGCTGATGCGCTACGCCCTGAAACACCGCCCCCTCCTGCAAGGAGTCGAGCACGGCATCCGCAGCGCCGACGCGGCGGCACGAAGCAAAGAGGCTCACTACACCCCGATCCTGAACCTCGTCGGCGAAGCCGCCGCACGGCACGACGATACGAAGCTTCCATCCTCGATGCCGACCCGCCACGCCAAAGTGGGGCTGCAGCTGAGCTGGGACCTCTTCAGCGGCTACCGCGACAGCGCCGAAGCCCAGGAGGCACGGATCTACGCGATGAAAGCCCGGGCCCAGAAGGATCGGGCCGTGCTGACGATCCGCCGCGAAGTGACCCAGGCGGACCTGAACCTGCGTCAAAAGCGCGAAGCCTTCCGGCTCAGCCGGGCGATTGTCGCCCAGGCCAAGGAGAAGTTCCGCCAGGCGCAGAAACGCTACGACAACGACCTGGCCGACTACATCGAGCTGCAGGAAGCCCGCCAGAGCTACATCGACACCCTCTCGGGCCTGGTCAACAGCTACTACGACTACTACGCCGCCCGCGCCCAGCTCGACCGGGCGATCGGACGCTAGAGAATGCTCGGCTGGGACTGGCTGCTGGCTCTGGTGCTTTTTGAGCTGGCCACCGGATACACTCCCGGCCCCAACAATCTCATCGCTCTCTCCATCGGCTTCAGCCACGGTTACCGCCGGGCGCTTCCCCACATCCTGGGTGTGACCGTCGGCTTTCCTCTGATGCTTCTGGCCATCGGCTTCTTTCTCAAGCCTCTCCTGGACCACTCGCCGCTGCTCTTCGAAGGGCTCAAATACCTGAGCATCTCCTTCGTCCTCTATCTCGCTTGGAAGGTCGCCTCCGCCCCCGTGGCCGAGGAGGAGTCCGAGATCGAAGCGGCACAGCGCCGTCCCGCCGCCCCCATTACCTTCTGGCAGTCGGTGCTGCTTCAGTGGGTCAACCCCAAGGCCTGGGCAGGAGCGCTCAGCATCGTAACGATCTACACCATCCCCGGGCATTTCACCCGGAGTATGTTCGCCGCCGCCTTCGTTACAGCATTTATGGTCTTCACCGCCGTCTCCCTCTGGGCCCTTGCCGGCCGTTTCCTAAAAGGAAGGATCCGCGACCGGAAGAAGATCCTACTGTTCAACCGGGTGATGGCGCTTTTGCTGGTGCTGTCGGTGGGAATGATGGTTTTTTAGACTAAACAAATCTATCGATTTCTGGGACAGTGACTCCGATTCCGATCATTGAAAACCACTTTCTATTCTTTTCAGACTCTCCATCTATCAGATACTTTCGACTTTTCTGTACACCAATTATAATTCTTATAAGTTTATTTATTTGGAAAATAATTTTCTTTTAAGAGTAATTAGCATATAATTCTTTATGGAAAAAATTTATCCATATAAAACCTGAAGGAGAGAAAGATGGCACGAAGAGGAAACTCCATCATTAAAGGAATCGAGGTGTCGGAACTGATTCGGCTTCTCAACAAAGCTTATGCCGACGAGTGGCTGGCCTATTATCAGTATTACATCGAGGAGAAGGTGGTCAAGGGGATCATGAAAGACGCGGCGATCGCCGAACTGCAACAGCACGCGGCCGATGAGCTGCGCCACGCCGATATGGTGGCACAGCGGATCTTACAGCTGGGCGGGACCCCGCTGCTGAGTCCCAAAGAGTGGTTCACCCAGACCAACTGCGGTTACGAAGAGCCCAAAGATTTCGACGTGACGGCGATCCTGGAGGATGCCATCAAAGGGGAGCAGTGTGCTATCAGCACCTACTCAGAGCTGGCGGAGATGACCCGCGAGAAGGATATCGTCACCTACGACTTGGTCAGCCGGATCCTGGCCGACGAGGTAGAGCACGAGGAGGATCTGACGGCGTTGCACGAGGATATCACCGAATTCATCAGCTCCCTGAGAGGCTGAGGTTCAAAATAGAACGAGTGGATGCGGTGACTTTGGAGGCGGGGCTTTAGCCCTGCGCAGGTCTGAAGTCCCGCCCCCTTTATCTTAATTGAGTGCTCTGAAAAACAACCGGTTTCACTCGATGACTCTGGCAGTCGCGAACGCAAGCGCCCGTTTCACGGGTTGAGCGCTCCTTTGTCGCCATCGAGTGAAACCTCTCTCGGATATAGTCAGAGGGTTCAATAAAAATAACAAAAAGGAAAAAACAATGAAACAATACGAAAGTTACAAATGCGAGGTCTGCGGCAACGAGGTGGAGGTCCAGCACGTCGGAGGCGGCACCCTGGTCTGCTGCTCTCAGGAGATGGTCTGTACCACGGAGAATCTGACGGCAGTCAATCTGATGAAAGCCTTCGCCGGCGAATCCCAGGCGCGGAACAAATATGAGTTCTTCGCCGAGGTGGCGATGGCGGAGGGCTTGCACCGGATCGCCCGCTTCTTCCAAGAGGCGGCCGACAACGAGAAATACCACGCCCAGGCGGAGTTCAAAGCCTACAACAAACTGGTCCACGGAGTGGAGCTCGACAGCACCCGGAAGAATCTGCAGTACGCCGCCGACGGAGAGCGCTACGAGCACGAGGAGATGTACCCCAACTTCGCCGCCATCGCCAAAGAGGAGGGGCTGGAGGCCATCGCCCGGCTCTTCCGGGCCATCGGCAAGGTGGAGGTGGAGCACGAGCGGGAGTATCTGGAGCTCAAAGCGGCCCTGGAGAGGGAAGGGTTCTTCGACAGCGAGAACAACGAAGAGTGGATCTGCGAAGTCTGCGGCCACGTTCACCGGGGCAAGCGTCCCCCCGCCCAGTGCCCGCTCTGCAAGGCCGACCGGGAGTATTTCAAAAAGCGCTGCCCCGACGTCACCGCCGGCTAAGCCGGCCCGTACAGTCGTACCGGTATGGAGCCGGGCACCATAAATCAATCGAAAGAAGACAAAGATGAAAACTGAAAAAAAATGTCCGGCGGAAGAGAGTGCTTTCGCCCATACGACCCTGGGAGCCGAGTCAATCCGAGATTGGTGGCCCGAGCAGCTCAATCTGAAAATTCTGCACCAGAACCGGGGGCCGATCGTCCCCGACGAGACTCTGGACTATCGCGAAGCGTTCGAGCGACTCGACTACGAGGGGCTCAAGGAGGATCTGAAGAAGCTGATGACCGAATCGCAGGAGTGGTGGCCCGCCGACTGGGGCCACTACGGTCCGTTTTTCATCCGTATGGCCTGGCACAGCGCCGGAACCTACCGGATCATGGATGGCCGCGGGGGAGGAGGAACCGGCAATCAGCGTTTCGCTCCACTCAACAGCTGGCCCGACAACGTCAACCTCGACAAGGCGCGACGGCTGCTGTGGCCTGTCAAACAGAAATACGGCAACGGGATCTCCTGGGCCGATCTGATGATTCTGGCCGGAAACGTGGCGATGGAGTCGATGGGGCTGCGTACCTTCGGTTTCGGCGGGGGGCGTGAGGATATCTGGGAGCCGGAGGAGGATATCTACTGGGGACCGGAGCAGGAGTGGCTCGGCGATATGCGGCACAAGGAGGGGCGTGAGCTGGACAATCCCCTGGCGGCGGTACAGATGGGGCTGATCTACGTCAACCCCGAAGGTCCCGACGGCATCCCCGACGCGCTGGCAGCCGCTCGGGATATCCGGGAGAGTTTCGCCCGGATGGGGATGAACGACGAAGAGACCGTCGCCCTGATCGCCGGGGGCCACACCTTCGGCAAAAACCACGGCGCGGCCGATCCGGAGAAATATCTCGGACCCGAACCTGAAGCGGCGCCGATCGAGGAGCAGGGGCTGGGGTGGAAAAACCGCTTCGGCAGCGGCAAAGGGCCCGATACAATCACCAGCGGGCTAGAAGGGGCCTGGACCCCCAATCCGATCCGATGGGACAGCGACTTTCTGCGGCTCCTTTTCGCCTACGACTGGAACCTTGTCAAAAGCCCTGCGGGAGCCTGGCAGTGGGAGCCGGTCACTCCGGCGGAGGGGGATTTGGTCCCGGATGCCCACGATCCCGAGGCGAAGCGCAAAACGGTGATGCTCACCACCGATCTGGCGCTGAGAATGGATCCGGAGTATGCCAAAATCTCTCGGCGTTTCCTGGAGGATCCCGCCGCCTTCGAAGAGGCCTTCGTCCGGGCCTGGTTCAAACTCACCCACCGGGACATGGGCCCCAAATCCCGCTATCTCGGACCGGAGGTCCCCAAGGAGGATCTGATCTGGCAGGATCCGCTTCCTCTGCGACGTTTCGCACCGCTCGATGCGGCCCGGATCGCGGAGCTCAAAGAGCGGATCCGAAGATCAGGGCTCTCCGTCGCCGATCGGGTCTTCGTTGCCTGGGCTTCGGCCTCCACCTATCGGGATTCGGACAAGCGGGGTGGGGCCAACGGGGCCCGGATCGCCCTCGCTCCCCAGCGAAACTGGCCCGCCAACGAACCGGCTCGCCTGGAAAAGGTCTTGGCGACACTGGAGAAGATTCGGGGGGAGTTCAACGCCTCCTGTGAAGAAGGGATGGGGATCTCCCTGGCCGATTTGATCATCCTGGCAGGCAACTGCGCCGTGGAAGAGGGGGCCGCCTCAGCCGGCTTTGAGGTCGAAGTTCCCTTCCGTCAGGGGCGGGTCGATGCGACGCAGGAGCAGACCGACGAGGAATCCTTCTCCTATCTAGAACCGGTGGCTGAAGGGTTCCGAAACTACCTCCACCCCGACTGTACGCTCCGGGCCGAAGAGGCGCTGATCGACAAGGCGTCACTGCTGCGTCTGAGCGCTCCGGAGATGACGGTTCTGGTGGGGGGATTGCGTGTACTGGGTGCCGTCTGGGCCGACGAGGGTCTGGGGGTGCTCACCGATCGACCTGGCGTGCTCGGCAACGACATTTTCGTCAACCTCCTCGATATGGGGACGGTCTGGAGTCCGGCGGACGAACGGGGATGGATCTTCGAAGGGAGAGACCGCAAAACGGGGGATCTGCGCTGGAGGGCCAGCCGGGTCGATCTGGTCTTCGGAGCCAACTCCCAGCTGCGGGCCCAGGCCGAATTCTACGCCCAGGAGGACAACGCAGAGCGCTTCGTGCGGGACTTCATCGCCGCCTGGAGCGCCGTGATGGAGCGGGATCGTTTCGGACTTAAAAGTAGTTAGCTAATTCTCTAGAACTGTTGATGATCTTTTGCTTGGGATGGCAATCCCACACTATGAAACTGAAAGACCGAAATGACTCTTTTTTATCATTTTGGACTCGATTCGGGATCCACGGTATCATAGGGATTCAAAGCCGAGGATTCCGGATCAGACCCAGAAGAACGGAGGTCTTTCAGAGCCCACAATGGTGCATAGCTCTGGAGCGATTGAAACGTCTTTACCAATAATTCCAGAATGTATAAAATTTTTCTATCAATTTCTTCAAATGTAAAACTGTAATATCACTTTTAATATATTTATCTAAAAGGCTAGTTATATAAATAATATCCATTGAATGATTATTTTTTGTATTTATTAATTTTCTCGATAGAATGTTCTGTGTCGAGGATGAATAGGAATATAGGATGAAGGAAGGGAGGGGATTTTATCTCAAGAGGGAATGATGATTCAAAAAGAGTTAAGAAAAACGCTTTTCTACAGAATTGTTCTTCTTTCCATTACAGGATTTGTTATCATTATTTTTCTCTTTTCCTATCTCCTTTACCGATACGAACTTAATAATGCGGAAAAATCTTTGGCGCAGAGAAATGAAACGATCAGCTACTTTCTCTCCTCCTATTTTTCCAAGTTTTACATGAGCGTGGACCTCTTGAGTCGAGACAAAACAATTATCCTTGCACCCTGGTTGGATGAAGCACACCGACAGGAAGCTCTCGAAAAACTCCTTCTTTTCCAAAAAAGCATTCCCAACGTTCACTATATTTATGCCGGATACATCAACAAATATCTCTTGATAAACGGCTACGTTCCTCCAATAGATTTCGATCCGACCGTGCGTCCTTGGTATCTTGCCGCTCTGCGTTCTGCTCCTAGGACCTCCGAAGGTGTCCTGTATCGGGAAATCAAGACGAAGGAGCCGCTCTTTTCCATCAGCCGTGTTTTGCAAGAAGAGAATGGAACGATCACCGGTGTTTTGGCCATTGACGCTTCGGTGAGAGATGTAAAGAAACTCTTGGAGATGAAGTTTGGTGATTACCGAACGGGCAAAAATTTTATTTTGAACATGAATGGCGATGTCATCACTTTCGATGAAAAGAATAGAGCTCTCGGGAAAGAGATTCTCCAAAAAATCAAAAACATCATTGGAACAAAAAGGGAGATCCACGGTTCCCTTGACTTCGGCGATGGGAACGATATTTTGGCCCATTACAGTTTTTTGGATAATTTGGATTGGATTATCGTCACGACGGTCGATCGCAGTGAGATTCTCTATCCCCTTCTCAAAAAGGCTTTGAGTTTTTTTGTTCTTTTTATCATCTATGCAGTGTTTCTTGGAAAGTTCCTGAGCAATGTCATTTCCCGGGAAATTTTGAGACCTCTGGGCCGATTGAACCGACAAGTAGAGCAAATCGTCAGAGGGGAAAATACCTCAGACAAAGCTTCGACCTATCCATCTACGGAGATAGGCTCCATCGCTGAAAACATTGAGCATTTAACCGCCAATAAGCTTTATCGGAAGAATCGTGAGCTGAAACAGATCAATCGAAAATTGCAAGAGCTCTCTAGCCATGATGAATTGACGGAACTTTTCAATCGGCGGAGGATGGCCGAGGAGCTGCGCAGAGAGTACGAAAGTGCGTTGCGATACGGTACGAATTTCAGTTTGATTCTTTTCGACATCGATTTTTTCAAACAGATCAATGATCGGTACGGCCATCAAGTCGGAGATGAAATTTTGAAAGAGATTGCAGGACTTCTCAAAAGCTCCACGCGAAAAACGGATATCGTCGCCCGTTGGGGGGGAGAAGAATTTTTGATTCTTTGTCCTCAATCTGATGTTTTCGGGGCACTTCGGTTCGCTGAGTCTTTACGGATACTGGTGCAAAACCATGTTTTCTCCAGGAAGATTCATATGACAATCAGTCTAGGAATCGCCCATTTCAATCAGGATAAAGATACGATAGAAGAGGTGATCAATCGTGCAGATATAAACATGTACAAGGCGAAACGCAAAGGTAGAAATCAAGTTGTTTCCTGACAACTATTATTTGATGTGACAATAATCTCTTAAGGATTTATAAAATAATATATATAAAGACCACTAAAAGGAGAAAGAGATGAAACGAATGATGGTCTTTGGTATCTTGGCAGGTTTTCTCCTGCTTGGGACTTCAAAAGTTGAGGCACGACCCTATTCCCGGATGAGTTGCTATGAGCTCTGGTATGCCCGCAATGCGATCTTTGCCAAAGAGGGGTACTGTTTTACCACCCGTCAGGCCATCAATACTTTCGGTCGGCGATGTTATCCCCCTTATGGCCGTCTCACTCGCTGGGAGGCCGACGAAGTGGACCGGATCAAATATTGGGAGCGGCGCAAAGGATGTAGCGGCGGCTACGTCCCGCCGGCTCCCGCTCCGTCCTACGGAAATTACGGGAGTGGATATGCTCAGGTGGTGGGGATCCGTCCGGGCGGTTTCCTGGCGGTACGCACGGGTCCCGGCACCGGTTATGCCCAGATCGGCAGCCTCTATCCTGGGGATTCAGGCATCCGTGTATTGCGTTGTATGGGGCGATGGTGTCGCATCCGATACGGCAATCTCATTGGATGGGTCTATTCGGGGTATTTGAGATTTTATTGAGTGAGAAGAAAGAGTGATGATCCGTAAAAATAGCGAAAGCAGTGTACAAGGATTTATCAATGGACGTTTCAAAATTGCTGTTGATTTTTAATTTAAAAAAGGGCTTTGGATTAGTCGTTATAGCGGCGTTTCTTCTTTTTTTTACACAAGAACTTGAAGCAGATATCTCTTTTATCCCCAACTACGGTCCGGCAGGTGTTTTGATGAGCAAACGTTACTGTCGGATTGCAAACCGCCATGTTGTCTGCCTGGAGTGCTCCTTGCGTTCTCCCGATGCCAACGTCAGCAACGCACCCGAGTTTTATCGCTTCATCCCTCAGCAAATTGCCGATGTGATAGTGCATTACCGTCGATGCGGTCCCGGCTATTGGGAGGAGTCAGAAAGAATGCCTGATCTCAATTGGTACGAAAATCAAACGGTGGATGTGATGGTGATGACCCCGAATACCTATACGCTTTTTGTCACTGACTGGGGCTTTACGGGTGGAGTGCATGAGTTCAACAGCTTCGAATACCGAAACTACCTGCGCAAAACCGGCAAAAGTTTGGGGTACAAAGACCTTTTCAAAGGAGATTTCAACCGTACCCTCACCGCCATCGCCGAGCGGGTCTATCGCCGATCGAAGGGATTGGCGCTCGATGCCGATTTGAGTGAGGAGGCAGGCTGGTTTGAAAACCGTTTCGTCTTACCGGAGAATTTCGCCATTACCACCCGGGGGCTTTTACTGAGCTACAACATCTACGAAGTAACGCCTCATGTCGTCGAACCGCCTGAGTTTCTTCTCCCCTATTCACAGATTCGATCGCTGATCGACCCCAAAGGGCCGCTGGCGTTCGCCCTCGATCCGGACCATCCCGTTACGGTGGACGAGGAGAAGTTCGATGCACAGATTCACCTCTCTGTGGCCAAAATCGACGCCCGCACCCTGGAGCTCAACGCTACACTTCGTTACCTACCCAATGCGGATATTGCTTACAAACGGAGCTGGTTCACCCTCCAATTCCCGGAGCTCAAAGGCTCGGATGCTTTGCTTGCACACGAAAGCGACAAAGGGAGTCGTCTGGCAATCTACCCGGCGGGGAGCCGACTCTACGACTATAAGGCCAAAAAGCGGATCCACGCCCGTTGGCTCGAAGTGGAACTCGAAACGACCGATACCGATGACGAAATCTCCGTCCACCGGCTCCGGCTCCGACTCCGGATGCCGCGCAAACGCCCCTTCGTCGTCTATTACCGTTTCGCCAGACAACGGCAAGACGGCACGATCGACCGCTTGGACGATGCAGGCAAAACCGGACAGCAGGGGCTCCCTAACGCTCTCTTGCGCTGGGGAGAGTGACCGGAGAGCAACTCAAGGCAAAAGGAGAGAACATGTCTCCATCGCATGAAAAGAGATTCCATCGCCCCCGATGGAAAGGAAACGGAGGGGCGGCGGCGTGGCGTCAGGGGGTCGCGATCGCACTTTTCGTAGTCGGGATTGCTGCCGTATCGACCCAGGCTCAGTCCACCGACGACGCGATTCTCGTGCCCACCTACGGCACCGCGGAGCACACCCTGAGCAAGCGCGATTGCAAAGCCTTCCAGAGTCGGATCTTTTGCATGCGCTGCACGCTGAGCTATCCCGATGCCGAGGATGCCGATGCGCCCGATTTTTTTCGTTTCATCCCCCGTCAAATCAAAGATCTCCTTCAAAAATACCGCAAATGTGATCCCGACGAGATTGTGGGAGAGATGACCGAAAACGACCTGCCAGACGTCGATTTTTACCGGGAGTGGGAGGTGGACGTCTCCGACGTCACCCCCTCGACCTATACCCTGGCAATACGAAATGCCGAGTTCAGCGGCGGAGCCCACGGCAGTGAGGAGTTCGAATTCCGCAACTATCGGCGCAAAGACGGGAGACCGATTCTCATGCGAGATCTGTTCAAAAAAAGGGCCCTCCGCCGGTTCAGAAAAATCGCCGCGCGGATCTATCGCCAAGCATACGGACTTTCTCCCACCGACGATTTGAGCGACAAGGCGGGATGGTTCGAAAACCGCTTCGTCCTTCCGGAAAATTTCGACATCACCACGAAAGGGCTCTACTTCGCCTACAACGTCTACGAAGTCACTCCCCGCGCCGTCGAACCGCCCTCGTTTCTCGTCCCTTACCCGGCGTTTCGCAAGCTCATCGACCCCAAAGGACCCATCGCCTTCGCCCTCGATCCGGACCATCCGGTCTCTGAGACGAACAATGCGCTGATCTCCCTTTTGCGTCTCGATCTGCACAAAGAGAAAAAGGGCGTTTTGTCGGTCGATCTGACCTTTCGCATCCTGGACAACGTCTTGCAAACCCTTTCGTATTACAAATCCAGCCGCATCACCGTGCAGTTTCCCTCTCTGCGAAAAACCGATGTGATCTTGGATTACGAGGCGAGCGATGATGAGGATAACGTGACGATTATCCCCGCCGGCAAGCCGATCGATCATTTCAAACGCAAAAAAACGGTCCGGTCCCGATGGCTGCAGGTGATCCTGCAAACCACTGACGACCAGGACCCGCTGCACGGGATCCATTACCTGCATCTGCGGTTGCGGCTTCCGAAAAAGTGCCCGTTCCTCCTCTACTATCGTTTGGAACGGACCAATGACAAGGGCAAGGTCGAGCGCGCCCCCCTCGTGGAAAGCTACAATGAAGGGCAGCAGGGATTGTCCAACTACACGATCAAATGGGGGAAATGAAACGATGCGCGCGATCGTTCGCTTCGCCTTCCTTGTGTGGGCGTTCAGTCCGCTGTGGGGGCATCGGGTGCCGATCGAAACCGAAGGTCTCGCGGGAGCCCGGATCCGGCTCTACGTCCTGAAGTCCCGGGGAGAGTGCAGACGTCTGAGGCACCGCACTAGCGCTCGCTCCTTCGAGCTCAAAGTTTCCAAGCTTCACGACGACGCGCTCTATCTGATCCGCGTGAGCAAAGGAGCGCTTCGCCCGGGCTTCATCACGGGACGATCCTCCCCGGGGGTATTTCGGGCTCTGGTGACGGGCCGGGATCTGCGGCAAAACACCCCGATACGCGTCAGCGCCGTGAGCGAACTGCTCTACGAGCGTTTCGCCGCCCGGCTTAGAAGCTCTCCTTCGCCCCGTCGGCTGATTCCTCGGATCGACGATGAGGCGGCGGCGATTTTGGCCCGGGATATTGACGGCGACGGACGCATCGACCATCGGGACATTTTGCAATTTCGCCTCAATCGGGATCGCGGGGCGCTTCGCCGGGCCTATCGGACAGAGGCGGTTCTCGAAGCTCCCTACCGGGGACGGCCGCCGCTTCTTCAATGCCGCAGAGAACTTTCCCGCACACGGGGAGATTTTTCCCAGATAATGTCCCTTGTCCCGACTCCGAAACACCTCTGGGCTCTGTGGTACGACGGCAATCTGAGCGATCTTGCCGCCGCGGATCCGACGAAGCCGGTAGCGCATTTTGCCGGAGTGTTCGCGGGGGATGCGTTGCGTTACGATGCCGCGTCGCATAAGCTTTTTCTTTTTGACATCAACGATTCCCGACCGACGATTCGGATACTCGACGCTCGCAATCCCCGCCGCGTGTCGGCTACCGTTCCCGGCAGCGCCGACGATCTTACGGTACTGGATGGAAGATACTATCTCCTCGAGGCGAAAGCCCTTCGCACCCTCGATGCCCTTACGTTACAAACGATCGATACGATCCCCCTTCCCAAAGGGGACGATCGGCGCTTTGTTCTCGATAGGCGGCGCAGGCTGCTCTATCTCATCGGCGAGGGGCCGTTGCGGGTCTATCGGATCGCAAAAAACGGTGCCCTTCGCCGGATCGGAAGCTACCCCGATCTGGCCGATTTTTTCGAATTGGCGCTCTACGACGGAGGGGAACGGGCCCTGGCGATCGTCGATTCGGGGATGGAGGGGGTGAGGGTTTTGGATCTGAGAGATCCTCGAAAGATCCATATTCTCCAAAGCCTCCGTTACGGCGGAATGGCCCGTCCCCCCATCCGGATCGACGGTGATCGGGCGCTGGTCGAATGGGACGGGACTCTTGCTCTGCTTGATCTTCACAAAAACGATCGCCCGGCGGTTCTGGGGTGCTTCGCTTTGCCGATGCGTTCCGATTCGCTCGACTCCCCCGGCTACGCCTTGACGGACGACGGGCGCGAAGCCTGGGTAGCGGGCGACGCGGGACTGATCCGCTACGATACGACCCTTTATAGCGCCCTTTTTACGCTCGATCGAATCCACTTGAGCGATCCGGACAAAGTCCGGATCGATCCCGAAACCCGCCGGGTCTATCTGACCCATCAAATCGGCGACGCTTTCCAGTTGGTCGTTTTGCACTTTGAAAAGGGAAAACTTCGCATCCTTTCACGATTCCCCGACTACGACGAAAAAACAGGCCCCTATTTCGATTCGATGATTTTTGCGCTTCTGGATCATACCCGGGCAGTGGCGGCCAACGGCCAAGGGGAGGTTTATCTCTTGGACCTTCGCAGACCGCGGGTCCGGATGATCGGACATCTGGAGGCGGTGGAGAAGGCCTTCGATTCGCAGATCGAGAGCCTCCTTCCACTCGATGGCGGCAAGCGTTTGCTTGTCGGATCGGATAAAGGCAAAGTCGTCCTTTTCGCCACGCCGCGCGGGAAAAAAGCGCATTTGCTCGCAAGCCTCTCTCTTGCAGGATCGGTCCGAAAGCTCGTCCCGTTGACTTCCCGGCGCCTCCTGGCTCTCGTCGCCGGCAGCGGCGTGCTCGCCATCGACCTCTCCCCTTCGGGGACGCTCAAGGGTGAAAAGATCCTCTCCATCCCCGATGCCGTCGATCTCCTCGTCGATCCCCGCCATGCCCATCTCTATCTGACGCGCAAAAACGGCACCCTCGTGCGCTATCGCCTGGAAGCGCAGGGGTTGAAGCGTTTGGATGAGATCCCCAACGCAGCGTATGCATGGGCCACCCCGGCGCTCTCGCCTGATGGGAAGTTCCTCTTTGTGGGCAAGGAAGGCAAGTTGGAGGTTTACGACCGGCGCACGCTCCACCCTCTGGGGAGCTACCCCATCGTGGGACTTACCGACATTGTCCCTCTGACTCGAGGCAAACACGCCTTGGTCGTAGGAGAAAAGGCGTTGCTGAGCCTCGATCTATCGCTACTGTTTTCGGAGCGAAACGTATCGAATCGAAAGGGAAATCGATGAAGATTTCATGTTTTGAGAAATGGTATCGATCGCATGGAGCCGGCCTCGCCGCTCGCTGGGCGCTTGGTGTGGCTTTGGCGGTGGGAGTGTCCCAAGCGGCGGCTCCCCTGCCGTCCAAGGCCTACGCTCTGGCGGGGGCGAAAGTGTCCATCGAGCGCCTCGGTCCCTACGGCAAACGGAACCTCCTGTGGCGAAGTCGGACGCAAAGGGGGAAAACGCTCAAAGTGATAGGAAACTTCGTTCTAAACCGAAAGGATCTCGATCCTCAGGGCCTCTACCTGATCGAAGTGCGCGGCGGCAAGGTCCTCGACGCCGATCTGGACGGGCGGATCGATCGCCATCCGGCCCCCAATCGGGCCACCCTTCGCCTCATCGCCCGGGGATCGACCCTCAGACGCCTCCCCCGGATCGTCGTCAGTTTCACGAGCGAACTGCTCTACGAACGGGTCGCCGCTCGGTTGCGACAGCTACGCGATCCCGCACAGATCGCATCGCTGCTCGATCGGGAAGCGGCCAAGATCCTGCGCAAGGACCTGGGCGGCGACGGGCGCATCACGGCGGCCGATATCGCCCTTTTCGTCCCCACCCGTGACCGGGAGGCCCTCCGGCCGATCTATGCGAAGCAATACGTCAAACTCGCGACCTACTATCAACGCCCCCGGCCGATATTGCCCAATCTTTCCGAAATCTTGTTCAAAATTCCCTGGAAACGGTTCGGAACCGAAAACATCGAAGGAGTCAAACTGCTCGATCGTGGACAAAAAGCGCTCCTGTTGCACGAGGGGAATCTGACCCTCTACGATCTCCACGATCCTGGCACACCGCATCCTCTGTTCACCTGGCAAGTCTCCAAGGATGATGACGCGGAACTTTCCTTCGATGCCGATTGGACGGAAAAAAGGATTTATCTCCTTGACGATACGACCTTTCGTGTATTGCGAATGGACCGTGAAGGGACGGAGCTGGCCCGCTTCGAGAGCCACGATCCCAACGGAGGGATGGACGATTTCGCCCTCTCAAAAGACCGGATTTTCCTTCTGGTCGACGGCGGGATCACCGTCATCGATCGCCCAACGCTCAAAAAGCTTTCTCGAACCGATCTGAAACTCCCAATCTCCGGAGAGACCGAAGCGATTCGCGTCCGTCGTGACGGCCGGCTGCTTCTCGTCTATTGGGGAGGGCATTGGCTCAAGGCGTTTCGGGTCCGCGACGATCGGATCACCGAGCTTTCGACGATCCGGAAGGATACGGATGTCAAAGATTTCTCCTTTGTCGAAGAGGGGCGCAAGCTGGTCCTGATCGATTCTGAGGAAGGGATCATGCTTTATGACCTGGGCGATCCGCGCCATCCCAAACTCCTGGACAAACTCGATACCGTTTCTACTGCCGATGACGCTGATCTGAGCGTATCGGAAACGACGGTGGCGGTCCATAGTGAAAGTGCCGATTCGATCGTGCTGTTGTTTTTTGTGGAGGGCAAACGCCTGGAAGCGATCGGAGAGACTCATCTATTCCAAAGGGGCAACGGCGAATCCGCTCGGATCGTCACGCTTGGAAGCGAAGGAAGACGACTCTGTCTTGCAGGGGCGAAGGGGGTCAAAGCGATCGATACGACCTTGATCGATTGGAGGCTTTTCGCACGATCGTTCACCTCCAGCGGAGAGGTCATCGATACGTTCGTCACAACCGCTGACGGGCAGGCCTACGGGATCGAAAGGGCGGCGAATTGGATCGCCTCGATCGATTTCCATGATCTTTCGCAACTTCGTGAAACGGCAGCTTACGCCGGTGATCCGTGTGACGCCGATTTCTTCGATATCGTAGCGGGCCCTTCGCCTGGGCAAATCACTCTTGCCGATCAGAACCGGGGGATCCGAATCTTCCGCATCGAGGGTGAACGGTTGATCGAAATGCCCCATGAATCGATGGATACCGGAGTCGGCGCCATCGCCATTGTCGATCACGATCATCTATTGGCAAACGATGGTGTGGGAAGTCCGGATACGGAAGGCTTGGCGCTCTATCGTATCCTCCGAAACGGAAAGGGGAGTTTGTCGTTTCGACGGCTGAATCGGATCCATCTGCCGGGAATCCTGGGGATTCGATACGATTCCCGCCATCGCTTGGCCTATGTCTGGAGGGAAAAAAACGGGATTCAAATCGTTCGGATCACACCGAAATATCGAATCGTCAAGCTTGGAACGATCGATCAAAAAGCCGACGATCTGCTCCTCGGCAACGATCGGCTCTTTGTCGCTTCCTCAGACGGAGTGCGGATCTACTCCCGCAGCCGTCATCCTCGATTGGAAGCCTTCATCCCCTTGCCGGAAAAGGCCTTGAGTCTGGCACTGGATGCCCTGAAAAATCGACTCTTTGTCGGCACGGAACAGGGGCTTTATGTCTACGATCTTGAGACTCGCCACCGCCTGGCCCGCTATCCCGTGGGCCCAATCAGCGACATTTACCTCTTGCTGGGCAAAAACGCGGCGCTGATCAGCGGCTTGGCCGCCGGAGTGATGGCCCTGGATCTTTCACTGCTTTCGTTCTGATTCGAATCTTTGGACTCTTGGGATCTCGTTTCGTATCAGCGACGATTCTTGTCAAAATGCTGATAATCCTTGATACTGTGCCAATCCCCGCCCCAACGCCAGCCACGCTTTTTGAAAGCCCGTACCGCCGGATCTTGCGGCAGCAAAACGGCGCGATATTCGGGTTTGAAAGGGTTTTTGCGTACCCGTCGGCGGTAGGGGAGAGAGGCTTTGTGGCCGATGTGGCCGCTGCGGGAGACGTAGGGGTTTTCCAGGGGATTGAGATCGATCGCTTTGCCGTAGGCGTGGTTGGACCACTTTCTGCCCCCGGTGACGGGACGGCAGTTGAAGGCCGAGGTGTTGTCGGCTTCGATGGAAGCAAAGTCGCTGCCGCCGTAGTCGCTGACTAGCCGCATCCGGCGGATGGGGTATTTCATCCGGTAGAGTTCACCGAAGATTTGTGTCACTTCACGGGCCACATCTTTGTGGACGACCAACTCCCCGGTATGATCTTTGCCGTCGAAGCCCCGGTAGGTCAACCGGAGATAGCGAAGATTCCTTAGGGGAACGGGACAGCCGTTTTTGTAGGAATGGCCCTTGCGCATGCGCTGTTCGGTCTTTTTGTCGATGGGATGGATCGAAGCGCGGTAGGAAGCCAACGCGCTGACGCTGCTTAGAGTCAGGATGAGGGAAATCATTGTGAATCGTTTCATACGTTGATTATAGCAAGAGGACTTGCGACTTGAGGGCCATAGGCCCGTGTTTGAGACTTGAGACGACGCCGGAGGCGTCTCTCAAAATGGTATAATCGCGTATTTCTCTCTATAGGACGGATATGGAAATTCTCCTGGCAATGGTGGGCGTGGGCATCGGAGCGCTTTCGGGCTTTTTCGGGATCGGAGGCGGGACGGTGCTGGTACCGGTGCTGCTGCTGATGGGATTCGGGATGAAAACCGCGGTAGGCATCTCCGTGATGCAGATGGTCTTCAGCTCCCTCTACGGCTCTTTCCTCAACTGGAGACGGGGGACGCTTGTTCTCGGAGAAGGGCTCTTTGTGGGCTTCGGTGGCTTTGCCGGAGGGTATTTGAGTGGCTATCTGACCTCTCTCGTCTCGGGGCGTTTTCTACAGTTCGTTTTCATCGGATTCGTTCTTTTTGCATTGGTGCGGATGATGACGGCCACGGTCCACGAAGATGCAAGCAAGAGCAAGACCCTTCCGAAATGGTTGCTCTTTCTCATTGGAATGGGGATTGGTGTCATTGCCATCAGTATCGGTGTCGGTGGGGCGATTATCCTGATTCCTCTTCTATCGGGGCTGCTGCACTATCCAGTCAAAAAGGCTGTCAGTGCCGGGCTTTTTTTCGTCGTATTCTCCTCCGTCGCCGGGATGCTGGGACGCTTGGTTCATGGCGAAATCGATCTTTTGCACGGGACGATTATCGGAGTCGGCTCTTTGCTGGGAGTCTATCTGGGGGTCTGGCTCAAAGAGCATGTCAGCAACAAAAGCCACAAAAATTTCATTGTCGGAATGTATGCATTCATTCTGGCGATTATGGTCTATAAGATGTTTTTTGCACAGTGAGTGCTGAGTGCTATGTGTTACGTGCTAAGAGAGGTGTAGCGTTGGATTGCTATCCCACGACAAAGAAAAGGTTTGATTTGATAAAAGAAGAATTGAATATCGAAGGAAACAAAAATTTATGAGCAAAAAACATGACATCATCGACGTCAGAGGTGCCAGAGAGCACAACCTCAAAAGCATCGACGTCCAGATCCCCAAGAACAAGATGGTCGTCATCACCGGGATCAGCGGCAGTGGCAAATCGACGTTGGCGTTTAGCACCCTCTACGCCGAGGGGCAGCGGCGCTACATCGAGTCGCTGAGCTCCTACGCCCGGCAGTTTCTGGGTCGGGTGGGCAAGCCCGACGTGGACAAGATCGAGGGGCTCACGCCTGCCATCGCTATCGATCAGAAGACCACCTCCAAAAACCCCCGCTCCACCGTGGGGACCATCACCGAGATCTACGACTACCTGCGGCTCCTTTTCGCCCGGGTGGGCAAGCAGCACTGCCACCGGTGCGGCAAACCGATCTCGAGTATGAGCGCCAGCGACATCATCACCGAGGTGCTGCGCCTGCCCGAGGGGGCCAAGCTGGTGATCATGGCGCCTCTCGTCAAGGAGAAAAAGGGCACCTTCGCCGATCTCATCGAATCCCTGCGTCACAAAGGCTACGTGAGGGCGATGATCGACGGGGTGATGGTGCGACTGGATGACGAGATCGAACTGGCCAAGACCAAAAAGCACACCATCAAAGTGATTATCGACCGGGTCGTGGTGAAAGAGGGTTCCAAAGAGCGGATCGGCCAGGACATCGAAAAGGCTCTGGGGGAGAGCTACGGCGAAGTGGAGATCGAGGTGCTCAACCACGAGGAGGTGGGACTGGACCGGAAGGATTTCCACTATTCGGAGCACCTGGCCTGTTTCGACTGCAAGCTCAGTTTCGAGCCCCTGGAGCCGGTGAGCTTCTCCTTCAACTCCCCCAAGGGGGCCTGTCCTGCCTGCGACGGGCTGGGGATCCGCTACACCCTGGATCTGAGCAAGATCATCGACTCCAGCCGAACCATCAGCGAAGGAGCGGTGCGGATCATGCACGGCTTCAACAAAAGCTACTACGCCAAATTTCTGGCCGCCTTTTGCGAGCAGAACGACATCCCAACCGATGTGCCATGGGAAGAACTGCCGGAGCATCAGCGCAAGCAGATCCTCTACGGGGTAGGGAGCGAACCGGTCAATTTCACCTGGAAGCGCCACAAGCTCAAACGGGAGTGGCCGGGTGTCGTCAAATTCGCCCACGAGATGTTCACCGACGAGAAGGATCTGGCCGACTATATGACCGAAAAGATCTGCGACAAGTGTCAGGGCAACCGCCTGCGCCCCCGCTCCCTGGCGGTGAAGATCGAGGGGAAGAACATCGCCGATATCATCAACATGCCCATCGAGGAGAGCTACGCCTATTTCACCGAGGAGAGCAACTTCTCCCACTTGAGCGAACAGCAGAAGCTCATCGCCGAACCGATCCTCAAGGAGATCCGGGAGCGGCTCTTTTTCCTCTACGACGTGGGGCTGGGCTACCTGACTCTCAGCCGCGACGCGCGCACCATCAGCGGCGGGGAGGCCCAGCGGATCCGCATCGCCAGCCAGATCGGATCGGGGCTGACGGGGGTGATGTATGTCCTCGACGAGCCCAGCATCGGACTGCATGAGCGCGACACCCTCAAGCTGATCCGCACGCTGCAGTCCCTTCGGGACAAGGGCAACACCGTCATCGTCGTCGAGCACGACAAGGAGACGATACTGGCTGCCGATCATATCGTGGATATCGGCCCGGGAGCCGGGGAGTACGGCGGAGAGATCGTCTTCTCCGGCAAAGCAGATCGGCTCAAGCGGGCCAAGACCCTCACCGCCCAGTATCTCTACGGTAAAAAGGAGATCGCCTATCCCCATGCCGAGCGCCCCAGAGAGAATTGGCTTCAGATCCGCAACGTCACCATCAACAACATCGAGAACCTTTCAGCACGGCTCCCCCTGGGGAACTTCGTCTGCGTCACCGGTGTCAGCGGCAGCGGCAAAAGCTCCCTGATTCTGCAGACCCTCCTGCCCACGGCGAGGGAGATCCTCAACCGGGCCAAGAAGGTCAACCGGGTCGAGGGGGTCGAGATCGACGGCCTGGAGCATCTGGACAAGGTGATCTACCTGGACCAGAGCCCCATCGGCCGTACGCCCCGCTCCAACCCCGCCACCTACACCGGGGTCATGGACGAGATCCGCAAGCTCTTTGCCCAGACCAAAGAGGCGGAGCTGCGGGGCTACAAAGTGGGGCGCTTCAGCTTCAACGTCAAAGGGGGCCGCTGCGAGAAGTGTCAGGGAGAGGGGCAGATCAAGATCGAGATGCACTTCCTTCCCGACGTGATGGTCACCTGCGACGCCTGCGGGGGTGCGCGCTACAACGAGCAGACTTTGGAGGTCCGCTACAAGGGCAAAAACATCGCCGAAGTACTCGATATGAGTGTCGCCGAGGCGATGGAGTTCTTCAAGGCGATCCCCGCTATCGCCGCAAAGCTCAAGACCCTGATGGACGTGGGACTCGACTACATCAAGCTGGGACAGAACGCCACGACCCTCTCGGGTGGAGAGGCCCAGCGGATCAAACTGGCCAAGGAGCTCAGCCGCAAAGATACCGGCCGGACTCTCTACATCCTGGATGAACCCACCACGGGGCTGCACTTCGCCGATGTAGATCGGCTGACCGGGGTGCTGCACCACCTCACGGAGCTGGGCAACAGCGTCATCGTCATCGAGCACAACCTCGACATGGTCAAAAACGCCGACTATATCGTGGATATGGGCCCGGAAGGGGGCAACAAAGGCGGACAGATCGTCGCCACGGGCACTCCCGAAGAGCTGGCGGAGACCTGGCGCGAGACCGGCAGCTACACCGGTAAATATCTGGCGCAGGAGTTGGGAATGGAGACGGCAGAAGACTCTATTTCCAAATAACTTCACACTCTCTGATTAGGAGGTCCAGAAAGAGAAGGACCAAACCTCCCGGAGCCTATTACTCTCGCAGCGGCATGAGTTCCGAAAAAACGTTCAAGCAAGTATCCGACAGTAGCCTCCCTTTGGGCTCGATTAAGGGAAATAGATTACAATAGAATCATTGTAAGGTTTAGGATCATGAAATGATCATCAAGCAGTTTCTCGGAGCCTCAATAAAAAAAGGAGTATTGAAATGGAAAGACTCATCTATTCGGAGTGTCACTATGCAATCGAGGGGCAGATCGTACCTCAGTTGCGGGCTTTTTTTTCCCGTTTGCGCCGAGTACGACAGGATCTAGGTGTCCGTCCCTATCTCAACCGGATCCAACGTGAACGATGTCGGGCCAATCTTCTGGAGTTGGAACGGCTGGAGAGGGAGTTTCATCGTGTCGACTATCCGGAAGATTTCGAACATCTCCATCGGAAGCTGCGACGCTACCTCTATCTCGAGAGTGAAGATTTGGCTCGTGTTCTTGGGAGGGAGAGCGTCCGAAAATGTTCGCTCTTTCTGATATGAGAGGCAGACGATGAATCTGGAAGAGATCGAAGAGGCGATTCGCGAAGAGCCCGGCGTACTGCTCTATTTTTCGGGAGAAAACTGCAACGTCTGCCATGCCTTGCGCCCCAAGTATAAGGACCTTTTCGATAGGGAGTTTCCCGCGATTCGTCAAATCTATCTCGATGCACACGACAACCCGGAGATTTCTGCCCGTTTTCAAGTCTTTTCCGTACCGACGGCTATTGTCTTCCTCGGCGGTCGTGAATTTGCCCGGGAGGGGAGGGCGGTGAGTCTCCATGCACTTCGCGAAAAACTTCGCCGACCCTACGAGATTCTTACTTCCGATTGATAATCATTTCGCTTAGCAAAGAGTGAAAAATCGGGGGAGTGGGGATGCGGGAATGGATATAATTCTTTTTGAAAAAATCAATGGATCCGAAAGTTGAGAAAACGTCGGTAGAGGTTGCGGCGTTTCTCCTTTGGGATGAATCGAGTCGAGAATGAGAGCTGATTACGGTCTTTCCATCTGGGGAGAAGAGAATTTTGTCATCGAAGGGGATACCGTCAACGTCAATCACGGTCGTCGTCCTTCGCTGCTAAAAATAACCGAGGATATCCGTAATCGCGGTTATCGCGGACCGTTGCTTTTGCGGTTTCCCCATCTGATACGCAAGCAGATCGATACCCTTTTCGATGCTTTTGCCGGAGCACGGGAGGAGTTTGAATATCGGGGGGAATTTCGAGCGGTCTTCCCTCTGAAGGTCAACCAATATCCCCACTTCGTTGATGGGCTGATGGAAGCCTCCGCCGGGCGAAATTACGGACTTGAAGCGGGGAGCAAAGCCGAGCTGATCATCGCCATGGCCAAAACGCCGATGGGGGCGCCCATCACCGTCAACGGCTTCAAGGACCGGGAGATGATCTCTTTGGCGTTCATCGCGGCCAAAAGCGGTCATCGGATCATTCTGACCATCGAGGGGATCAACGAGTTGGAGACGATCATCGCCGTGCATCGGGAATTCAACGCCGAGAGTCCCGATCCGGTCGCGCCGGGAATCGGAATGCGAATCCGCCTGCACAGTACGGGGATCGGCATCTGGGCCAAGAGCGGAGGCTACAGCTCCAAATTCGGTTTGACCTCCACGGAATTGCTGGAGGCGTATGAGATGCTTCGGCGGGAGAAACTCCTCGACAACCTCCTGATGCTTCATTTCCACATCGGATCGCAAATGGGGCAGATCGGCCCGCTGAAAAAAGCCTTGCGTGAGGCGGGCAATCTCTATGCCGAGCTCAAACGCCGGGGAGCGGATCATCTGCGGGCCATCAACATCGGCGGAGGCTTGGCCGTGGAGTACAGCCAGCACCGTCGGGGAATGCATCGCAACTATTCGATCCGGGAGTTCGCCAACGACGTCGTCTTCGCGATGAAAGAGATTGCCCGCCAAAAAGAGGTCGACGAGCCCGATATCTTCACCGAATCCGGACGCTTTGTCGCCGCGTCGCACGCGGTCCTCGTCGCGCCGGTTCTGGAGCTTTTCGGTCAGGAGTATCATGAGAGGAGTCTGAGACTCAAGCAAAAAAATCCCCCTCTTGTCCAAGAACTCTACGAACTCTACGAGAGTATGCACCGTGGCAACGCCCGAGAGTATCTCCACGATGCGCTCGATCATCTCGAATCGCTATTGACGCTCTTCGATCTGGGATACATCGATCTGGAGGATCGCTCCAACACCGAAATTCTCGTGCATCTCATCGTCAAAAAAGCGATACGCCTTCTGGACAATGAAGAGGCGGGGGAGCTGCGCCGGCTGCAGAATCGGATCCAGGAGAAATACCTCGTCAACTTTTCGATTTTCCAGTCGCTGCCGGATTTCTGGGGGCTGCATCAGCATTTTCCGGTGATGCCCATCCATCATCTCAGCCGGAGGCCGACCCGTCCGGCCAGCCTATGGGATATCACCTGCGACAGTGACGGAGAGATCGCCTTCGATGCGGAGGAACCGCTGCTGCTGCACGACATCGACGTGGAACGTGAAGAGTACTTTCTCGCCTTCTTTCTGACGGGAGCCTATCAGGAGGTCCTGGGGATGCGCCACAACCTCTTCACCCATCCCACCGAAGCTGTGGTTCGTTTCGACGAAGAGGGGGAGTATCGGATCGAAACGATCGTCGAAGCGCAAAATCTTCTCGATGTCCTGGACGATTTGGAGTACGACACCGGGCGCATCGACAAAGCGCTCAAAAGCCGAATCGAAGATTCGACGCTCATCGGCGATGCCGAAAAGCAGGAGTTGCTGGGCAAACTCTATCTCTATCTCAGCGAAAACAGTTATCTCAAGACGATCCAGTCGTGAAAGAAGATGTCATGCGATAGCCGGCAGAGTTCCGGTATGCTTCCAAGAGAGGCTTCATAAAAAAACAAAAAGGTAAAAAAGATAGTATGAATTTATGGCAAATGATCCGAGAGGATTTCCGCACCGTCCAACGCAACGATCCGGCACTGCACAATACCTTCGAACTCTTTTTCAACTACCCGGGTGTCTGGGCCCTTTTTTTCTATCGGATCAGTCATGCGCTCTATATTCGGGGGTGGCGCTTTCTTCCACGGCTCATCTCCGCGATAGGACAGTTTCTCACCACCGTCGATATCCATCCGGGTGCTCAGATCGGTCGCGGGGTTTTTATCGATCATGCCACCGGAGTTGTCATCGGCGAAACAGCGATAGTCGGAGATAATGTACTGATCTATCAGCAGGTGACGCTCGGCGGAGTGAGTCTTTCGCGGGGCAAACGCCATCCGACCATCGACTCCAACGTCGTCATCGGTGCCGGTGCCAAAATTTTGGGCAATATCACCGTCGGGAAGGATGCCAAGATCGGTGCGAACTCCGTCGTGATTCGGGATGTGCCTCCCGGCTGCACCGCCGTAGGGGTACCGGCCCGCGTCGCCCGTCGCATCGACGGCAAAGCCCCTCTTAGCCACAATGTCATGCCCGACATCAATAAGGAACTTTTCGACTATTTGCTCAAACGTATCGCCGTTTTGGAACATACGCTCAAAACCGGTGATCTGGAGACGATGGAGAAAAGCGATCAGGAACTCGATGAAATCTATCGGAATTTCATCGAAGCGATGAAGCGTTGATTGGGCTTGATCTGGCATCAGGGGCCTCAAGCCCCTAAAACGAGTTTCTCATCCAGTGATTTCACTCCTCATCGAGAAGGTGGGCGGAGCTCCCCTCGCAGTTTTCGATCTGGCTGAGGATGTGCTTGGCGATGTGGTAGCCGTGGTTGAGTCCTAGGGCGATGGAACCGCCCGATTCTTGGGTGATGTCGCCCGCGACGTAGAGGCCGGGGACGTCGGTCATATAGTTTTCGTCGTGGACCGGTTTGCCGTCTTCGACCCGGATGCCCGAGCTTTGGAGGAAGGCGCTGGGAGTCGTGCCTCCGATGGCATAGATGACCCGGTCGAAGGTCTCGGGCTCGTGCCCGTCGAAAAGCACACGGACTCTGCCGTCGTCCTCCTCCAAACCGGTGATATCGACACCGAGGTAAGGACGGACCTCTTCATGCATGATGGCGTTGGCGATGTCGCGCTGGTTGGTGGGGTTGGCTCGCCGGAAAGTTTCGCGGCGGTAGCAGATGGTGACGTCGTTCTTCTCCGCCAGGTCCACGGCGTACTCGATTGCGGAGTCCCCGCCTCCGACGACGAGGATCTTCTCTCCTTCGCTGCAGTCGTCGAGGGTGAAATTGACGCGTTTACGGATGGAGGGTGGGATTTTGTAATCGGGTTTGTTGGGTTTGCCCATCCGTCCGATGGTCACGACGACGAAGCGTCCCTTGACGGGATCTTTGCCCGTGATCTGGACTTCGAAATGGTCGTCCTTCTTGACGATCTTTTGCACTTCGCTGTGGGTGCGCAGCTCCACGGAGTGGTGGGCGATCACTTCGTCGAAAAAGTCGAGCGTACTCTCTTTGGTGCCGTCGACGAAATAGATGTTGCCGTCGAGTTCGACTTTTTGACCTTTCCAATCCTTGTCGACCCGTTTTTTGTCTTTGTAATATTTGCGGATTGTGGAGTTGTGGTTTTCGTCCTTTTCGAGGACGACGATGTCCCGGATCCCGAGGATGTAGCTCTCCACCGCCGTGGCGATACCGGCGGGGCCGGCCCCGACGATGATCAGATTGTGTATCGAATTGTCCATAACGATCCTTTATTCTCTTGATATTCAATTATATCACAATATTAGTATCACTTATATTCATCCCTGCTCTTCGATCCGATTTATCCAAAATGGTGTTACCCGTGGTATAACCGTAACGTTAAAATTCCAAGTTTATGCGTAGAAGGAGAAAAAGTGAGAACAGAAAGAAGAGCGTTAATCGGTACGGCGTTGCTCCTGGCGGCTTCGGCCCTCTGGGCCACTTTGCCCGGACAACCTGCACGCAGCAGTTACATAGGCAAGCGTTTTATGACTTTCGAAATGAACAACGGTCCCTCCTACAAATGGAAAAAACTCAAAGACGGCAGTTCGCTGCAGTGGTGGCGTTCGGATTTGGCGGGTTGCTGTGTGGGGCGTTATGAGTCGGGAGTCGGAAACCGCTGTGAACTTCTGATCGAGTTGGATAAAAACAGGATAATCCGACAAATCCGCATTCTCGAGCACGGTTCGGCGTGTAATATCGCCTTGCGATAATATTTATGCGGGAATAAACGGAAAATCGAGTGTCAGCTCATCCTCCTGGAAATAGGGGGCGGCTCCGATGCTTTCGGCCAACTCTTCCATGGCGCGATCTTCATGGCGTTGGCGGAGATTTCCCCGAACGCTCAAACGTATCACAGGATGACGCTGCCCATCGATGAGGATGTATTCGCCAGGAATCATGCGCAGAGTAATGTCGAGGGTTTCACTCTCCTTGAAACTCTCCAGAGCTTTACGCAACAGGCGGGATGCATTGTTTTGATCGGTCAAAAGGGTGGGAAGGTCACGATCACTCATCAGGCGGATCTTTCCCTGATGCTCCAATCGATAGAAACCGATGGCCATGTCGAGCAAGAGATTCAGATCGGTTTCACGCAGCCGGCTGCTGTCGAGTTTGTGTTCCTCGGCGAGGCGAGGGCGATAGTAGAGGCGCATAGCGATCCACTCTTCACTGTTGTAGGCGATAGTAACCGCGTAAAATTGGAGTTGATGGTAGTGCAGCTCCATCATCACGGTTTGCGTCCCGTAGTCTTTTGGAGCATGGGCCAGTGCGATTTGGAAAAGCTCTTTGTAATCGGCGTAGCCCAGGAGAATCTCCGCTGAATCGTTGAGGTAGAGGATGTGCCCTCGCTGGTTGAATACCAGGAGGGGAGAACCGTCGCTTTCGACAAGAAAGCGGAAGTCAATCGATGCGGTATTCATGGAGTTTCTTTCTCAAGGTGTTGCGGTTGATGCCCAAAACCTCTGCCAATTTCAGCTGGGATTTATAGCGCTGAAGTCCGGCTTTGAGCAGAGGGCGTTCCAAAAGCCCCAGATTTTCCCGGTAGGCGTTGTTTCCTTCGAGCGTCCGGATGAAATAGTGCAGCAACCCCTCTTCCAACTCTGCGGCATTGAGCTCCCGTAGTAGCGCCTCTCGGAAGATTGACGCCCGAAAACTGCGAAAATTACTTGAGAGATCGAGCTTTTCCAAATTGAGATCGGATGTTCCGGTCAACTGCATTGTCCGGCGGGCTTCATTGAGGAAATGCTCCTGCAGTGCCGGCAGATCTTCCGGACGTTCACGCAGGGGAGGCATATGGTAGATAAAGGCGAAAAGCCGGTCGTAGTGCTCCGGAACCGCCTCGAGGTCGGCGATGGCGATGATGCGTTTGCCCTCGAGATCAAGGTTCTCGGGAGAGGGAATCGCTTCGAAGTTTTCGATGATCAACTCCTGTTCCCTCTCCAGCATTTGCATCAGTTCTCGCTCTTCGCTCCCGTCGACGACGGGCAGGTGTGGGAAGATTCGACGTACGAGAGTTCGTTTTCCGCTATGGGGTTCTCCGATAATGATGCTCGAGATGAAGAGGCCGCGTGTCAATTTCAAACTCTCTTCGATCTGTCGAACTACAGGATTTTCACTCGAGAGGTAATCGCTCATTTTTTATCCATTCCAACGTATACAATGTTTTTGAATCATATCAAAAAATAGGCAGAGGATAAAAGATAACCGAATAATGGATTTGGATGTTGATGTGGATGTTGCCTCGTAGAAGAACACTCCTCTACCAATCAGAACTAAAGACCCCCAATACACCAAACTCCAAGCCCCTTTTCAGTAAAATAGCCCCACTTTTACCGAGACAAAAGGAACGCCATGAGCAGCACCCAAGCCCTGGAAAATATTGAGGAGCTCCTCGCAGCCCATAAGCTGAGCTACGCCGACTACGAACATATCAAGCAGATCCTGGGACGCGAGCCCAATCTGGTGGAGATTGGGATCTTCAGTGCCATGTGGTCGGAGCACTGCTCCTACAAATCTTCCAAAAAATATCTCAACGGCTTCCCCACCCAAGCCCCCTGGGTGATCCAGGGGCCGGGGGAGAACGCCGGGGTCATCGACATCGGCGGCGGGATGGCGGCGGTCTTCAAGATGGAGAGCCACAACCACCCCAGCTACATCGAACCCTTTCAGGGGGCTGCCACGGGGGTCGGCGGGATCCTGCGGGATATCTTCACCATGGGGGCCCGTCCCGTGGCCAATCTCAACTCCCTGCGCTTCGGGGATATCGACGGTGAGGGTGAGACCGAGCGCTATCAGCGCCACCTGGTCCGCGGCGTCGTGGAGGGGATTGGCAGCTACGGCAACTGCATGGGTGTCCCCACCATCGGCGGAGAGATGAGCTTCGAGAGCTGCTACAACGGCAACATCCTGGTCAATGCCTTTAGCCTGGGGCTGGCCAAGGCCGACGAGATCTTCTACGGCAAGGCTGAAGGGATAGGCAACCCGGTCATCTACGTCGGTTCCAAGACCGGCCGCGACGGCCTGGGGGGCGCGGTGATGAGCAGTGATAGCTTCACCGAAGAGTCCAAGAAGCTGCGCCCCACGGTCCAGGTGGGCGACCCTTTCACCGAGAAGCTCCTGCTGGAGGCCTGTCTGGAGCTTTTCAGGACCGACTACGTCGTCGGGATCCAGGATATGGGAGCGGCGGGGCTCACCTCCAGCTCCTTCGAGATGGCCGGACGCAGCGGCAGCGGAATGATCATGCATCTGGACAAAGTCCCCGCCCGAGAAGAGGGGATGACCCCCTACGAGTTCATGCTCAGCGAATCCCAGGAGCGGATGCTCATCTGCGCCAAAAAAGGGACCGAAGAGAAGATCATCGAGATCTTCGAAAAGTGGGATCTCGACTGCGCCGTCATCGGAGAAGTTACCGACACCGGGCGGATGGAGCTCTTCTGGCACGGGGAGAAGGTGGCCGACGTTCCCGTCGATCCCGTCAGCGAAGAGGCGCCGGTGCTGGACCGCCCCACCAAACGCCCCGCCTACCTGGACGAGATCGCCAAGGTGAGCATCGACGACTTCGAGCGGGTCGACAACCAGAGCGCCTTCGAGACGCTTGTCGCCTGTGACGAGGTGGTGGACAAAGCCTGGGTCTACGAGCAGTACGACTCCATGGTGCAGACCAATACCGAGAAGCATCCCGGCAGCCTGGACGCCAGCGTGATCCGGGTCAAAGAGACCGGCGTGGCCCTGGCCATGAGCAGTGACTGCAACCCCCGCTACTGCTACATCGACCCCTTCAAAGGGGCGGCTCTGGCGGTGCTGGAGAGCGGACGCAACGTGGCCATGAGCGGGGCCAAGCCCTTGGCCGTCACCGACTGTCTCAACTTCGGCAACCCCGAAAATCCCGAGGTGATGTGGCAGTTCGCCCGGGCTTGTGAGGGGATCAAGGAGGCTTGCGCCGAGATGGAGACCCCCGTCGTCAGCGGCAACGTCTCTCTCTACAACGAGACCAACGGCGTGAGCGTCTATCCCACCCCCGCCATCGCCATGGTTGGGGTCAACGAGAGCGAATACAAAGTGCTCAAAAGTGAATTCCGGAACGAGGGCGATACCCTGGTCCTGGTGGGCGAGACCAAAGGGGAGTTCGGCGGCTCCCTCTATATGAAGGAGGTCTGCGGCACCATCGCCGGGACCCTGGCAGATCTGGACTATGCCGCGGAGGCCCGGCTCTGGCAGCTGGTGATCCAGGCCAACGCCACGGGTCTTCTGGAAGCGGCCAAGGATGTCAACGTGGGCGGACTGGCCATCGCCCTGGCCAAGATGGCGGCCCGCAGCGGCAAGGGTGCCGAAGTCAAAGTCGATTTCGACGATCCCCGCTGGATCTTCGACGAGACCCAGAGCCGGGCAGTCCTGGAGGTTAGACCTGAGAATCTCCAGGAGCTGGGCCGCCTGGCCATGGATCTGGGGCTCAGGATCAAACCCATCGGTAGTGTCGGTGGAGAGGTTCTGAAAGTCAACGAGGTAGAGATGCCTTTGGAAAAACTCAAAGAGATCTATCTCGGCCGCTTTGCGCAGGTCATCGGCCAGGAGCTCTAGGATGCATAGATCAAGTTTTGCCCTGTTTGCGGCCGTTTCGATCGCGTCGATTGTCTCCTCTTTGCCGGCCGCCTCGGAAAAGCCCTTTCACCCTCAGGTAATCGCGGGGGAGATGATGCCGGCGAAGCTGCGTGAACAAAACAGTGAAATCGTACGCAAAGCGGCGGCTTCGCTCTCCGAAGGGCTTCCCAAAAAGGTCGACGCTTATACGACGCTTCAAAGTATTCGAGCCGAGGGGACGACGCTGCTCTATACCTTTGCACTGAATGTCGGTCCCAAAAGTGACGAAGCGATCCGCCGAGAGGGAGAGGAACGAATGCGCCGCAACGTCACGGCCGGAGTCTGTCGACGCTCCAAACGTTTCCTCGATGTAGGCATCACGTTGGCTTATCGTTACATCAATGCCGCGACGGGCAAAGAGCTTTTCCGCTTCGATATCGACAAAAAGAGTTGCAAGCGCTTCTACTGATTCTACCTTTCATCAATGGAGAATCGAATCTCTCCATTGATTTCAGAAACTTTCTTCTATTTTTTAATGTACTTTTGAGGTGATTTTACGTCATAATATACCTATCAATATGATAGGAGAAAACGTAGAGATGCAACCCCAAGGCTTGGATAAACTGGGAATCGAAAATATCGCCGGCGTCATTTACAATCCTGACTACGCTCGTTTGAGTGAGGATGAGAAGAAACGGGGCGAATGCCAATTTACCGACAACGGTACGGCGATGGTCGACACCGGGATCTTTACCGGTCGCAGCCCCAAAGACAAGTATTTCGTCGAGCAGCCCCCTTCCAACGAGCACATCGCGTGGGGATCGATCAACCAACCCGTCACTCCGGAGATTTACGAAGAGCTGCGCGAGACCACGATGAATCAACTCTCGGGCAAAGAGCTCTACATCATCGACGCTTACGCCGGTGCTAGCCCAGCCAGCCGCAAAGCGATCCGCTTCGTCACCGAGATCGCCTGGCAGGCGCATTTCATCGAAAACATGTTCATCATGCCCAGCGAAGAGGAGCTGGAGAATTTCGAGCCCGATTTCGTCCTCTACAACGCTTGTAAGGCTACGAACCCGAAGTTCAAAGAGCATGGTCTCAACTCCGAAGTCTACGTCGTCTTTAACATCGAGCGCAACGAAGCGATCATCGGCGGCACCTGGTACGGCGGGGAGATCAAGAAGGGCATCTTCACGATGATGAACTACTGGCTTCCTCTGGAGGGCAAGCTCTCGATGCACTGCTCCGCTAACATCGGCAAAGAGGGGGACGTCTGCCTTTTCTTCGGTCTCTCCGGCACCGGTAAGACCACCCTCTCGACTGACCCCAACCGCGCCCTGATCGGTGACGACGAGCACGGCTGGGACGAACACGGCGTCTTCAACTTCGAGGGCGGCTGCTACGCCAAGGTCATCAACCTCGACGCCGAGAGCGAGCCCGAAATCTTCAACGCCATCCGCCCCGGTGCCTTGCTGGAAAACGTTGTGGCCGACGAAGCGGGGCATGTGGACTACTCTGACGCCTCCAAGACCGAAAACACCCGGGTCAGCTACCCCATCGAGCACATCGAAAACCACGAATGCACCCTGATGGGCGGCCATCCGAAAAACATCATCTTCCTCACCGCCGACGCCTTCGGTGTCCTGCCTCCGGTGAGCAAGCTTAGCAAAGAGCAGGCGATGTACTACTTCCTCAGCGGCTACACCGCCAAAGTCGCCGGGACAGAGCGCGGCATCACCGAACCCGTCGCGACCTTCAGCGCCTGCTTCGGCGAAGCGTTCCTGCCGCTGCACCCCACCGTTTATGCCAAACTGCTCGGTGACAAGATCGACGAGCACGAAGTCAATGTCTACCTGGTCAATACCGGCTGGACCGGCGGTCCCTACGGTGTGGGCAAGCGCATGAGCATCAAAGACACTCGCGCCTGCATCAACGGCATTCTCAACGGCTCCATCAACGAAGCGGAGTTCGAGACTCTCCCTGTCTTCGATCTGCAGATCCCCAAGTCTTTGCAGGGTGTCGCCGACAACTCCATTCTCAATCCCCGCAATACCTGGGAAGACAAGATCGCCTACGACGAGCAGCTGCGCAAACTCGCCGCGATGTTCATCGAAAACTTCGAGCGCTACAACGACCGCGGCGCAGAGTTCGACTACTCCTCCGCCGGCCCCAAACTCTGATTTCTTCCGTTTCCGGCTTCGGCCGGAATGGCAATAACCAATTTCACTAGTATAGTTATGGAAGGTGCCCGCCGATTGACATTGTGGCGCAACGCGTGTATGGAACCGTTCACCCTTCTCATAAAGAAGGGAGAGTTTTTCAGAACGTTTACTCAGAATTTGTAGCTGATCGAACCGATAAAAATATCGATGCCGTCGTTGGGTTTTTTGATGGAGGCGTTGGAGTAGTGCATGTAGCGGAAACCGAAGTCCCAACGCCCTACGCGCAGACCGCCGCCGAAGCGATCTTCGAAGAGGTAATGGGTGGAGAGGTCCCGCGGTCCCATTTCAGTTTTGCTGAAGAGAGAGGCGCCGATGCCGCCTTCGAGATAGGGATGAACTTTCTCGGAGACGTTGAAGTAGTAGGCGAAGACGGGGGAGAGAGCGACACCGAAATTGTCGACACCGTATCCGTTCCAGTAGTTCAAAGAACCTTCCCAGTAACCGGAAAGACAACCGACGGAGCTTTCGAACCAGCGGGAAGAGAAATCTTTGCGTAGGCCGAGGCGGTAGATATCGATATCATCTTTACTCTGTCCGTAATTGATCGTGACGGCATCGACCCAACTCTGTTTCTCGACGATGGATGCGGCGGAAGAGGGCGGGCGTAAATCACCTCCTCCATAGAGCGATAACGCCGCCAGCGCCAGGATGCCTGTTCGTAAAATTTTCATTGTTCACCTTGTTGATTGAGCTTTTTGAAAACCGAAAATTTCAACTCGGTCTCTATGCTGATCTCTCCGAGAAGGTATATCCTACGGAACGTTCATAGAGCTTCAATACTAAATAATATGTCATGCAATTTTACCGTCAGTAAGATTAAACAATAATAAACAAGATTGGAGAACTGATAAACCGTTTATGAACAGAATTGCAGCTTTGGAGAGAAAAATCGATATAATTCGCTTACATCAGGTTTCGACCATTCCAATGAACGATAAGGATCCAACGATTATGCGTGTACTTTCCGGCATTCAGCCTTCGGGCAAACTTCATCTGGGCAACTATTTCGGAGCCATCGCACAGATGCTCCGTCTGCAGGAGGAGCATGAACTCTTCGCTTTCATCGCCAACTATCACGCCCTCAGCGGCGGAGCCGATCTGGCGGAGTTGAAGCGTAACACCTTCGAAGTGGCTGTCGACTTTCTGGCCCTGGGGATCGATCCCGAAAAGACCGTTTTTTGGGTCCAGAGCCATGCGAAGGAGGTTTTGGAGCTCTACTGGATCCTCTCCCGCTACACGCCGGTCGGCCTGCTGGAGAGGGCCCACAGCTACAAAGACAAAGTAGCCAAAGGGATCGCTCCGAGTCATGCACTCTTCAGCTATCCCGTACTGATGGCCGCCGACATTCTTCTCTACGACGCCGAGAAGGTTCCCGTGGGCAAAGATCAGATCCAGCATCTGGAGATGACGCGAGATATCGCCATCAAGTTCAATAACGAACACGGAGAGATCTTCACGATTCCCGAAGCGATGGTGGAGGAGTCGGTCGCTACGGTCCCGGGTCTGGATGGAGCGAAAATGAGCAAAAGCTACAAAAACACCGTCGAGATTTTCATGGAGGAGAAAGCGCTGCAAAAACGCTGCAACAAGATCGTCACCGACTCGACGCCGTTGGGTGAACCTCTCGACCCCGAGACTTGCAACGTCTATGCGCTTTGCAGTCTCTTTTTGGACGAGGAGGGGCGTCAGGAGTTGGCCGAGCGTTACCGCAGCGGTACGGAAGGCTACGGTGCTTTCAAAAAATTTCTCAAAGAGTTGATCTGGGAGCATTTTGCCGAAGCGCGTGAGCGCCGTGCCTACTATCTCTCCCGTCCCGACGAAGTAACGGACATCCTCGAAGCCGGTGCAGCACGGGCCCGGGCCATCGCCGAACCCAAAATGGCTCTGGTGCGCGACGCCGTGGGCATCCTTTGATCGGAGAGAGCGTTTGAAAGATCTCAAAGTAGTCTTTCGACGGTTGGTCTTGCCGTATTGGCATGATTACGTTCCCTATTTTGCTCTGGCGATCTTCGGGACGATCCTCTCGGCGGTCGGTGCCTCCGCTTCCGCCTATCTGGTCAAACCGGTTCTGGACAAGATCTTTATCGCCAAAAATGAGCAGGCATTGCATCTGCTTCCTTACGCCATCATCCTCGTCTATGCGATGAAGGGGGTGGGCAAATACATTCAGGTCTACTACTCCGCCTACATCGGCCAGGACATCATCCGCCGAGTTCGAAACGAAATGCTGGAGCGGATCCTCTCTTTGGATCTGGGATTTTTCCACCGCTTCCGTTCGGGGGAGTTGATCAGCCGCAACATCAACGACGTAGGACAGATCCGCAACATCGTCTCCACGATGCTCCCGGAGTTGGCCCGACAGATCTTGATCTCTCTAGGGTTACTTGGGGTAGTGATCTATCAGAGTCCCAAACTCGCCTTTTTCGCCCTCGTAGGCCTTCCGCTGGTGGTCCTACCGCTGCGCCTCATCGCCAAGAAACTCAAAAAACTCTCCCACCGTTCGCAGGAGAAGACTTCGGATATCACCTCGCGCTTGACGGAAATTTTCAACAACATCGAAATCATCAAAGCGCGATCTGCCGAATCTTTTGAACACGAAAAGTTCGCCAAAGAGAACCGTGATTATTTCGATCTGAACATGAAAACGGTCAAAACCTCCCAATTGACCGATCCGCTCATGGAGACGATGGGTGCAGCCGGAGCGGCATTGGTGATTGTAGTCGGAGGACATCAGGTGATCAACGACGAGATGACCGTGGGGAGTTTTTTCTCTTTTCTGACGGCGCTCTTTATGCTCTATACGCCGATCAAGAGGATCACTTCGATCTACAATCAGCTCCAAAACGCCCTGGCCGCCAGTGAGCGAATCCTCTTTCTCCTCGATCAGAAGCCGACGATCATCGCCCAGGGCGATGAGAGAGTCGGCAAAGCCGAAACTCTGAGCTTTCGGGATGTACATTTGAGTTACGGAGAAAAAGAGGCTCTCAAAGGAGTCAGCTTCACGGTGAAAAAAGGAGAAAAACTGGCTCTAGTCGGTGACAGCGGCGGCGGAAAGAGTTCGATCGTCAATCTCATCGTCCGCTTTTTCGATCCCGATTCGGGTGAAATTCTGCTCGATGGGATCCCCCTACAGAATTACCGACTCGATAGTTTGCGGGATGCGATCTCCATCGTGACGCAGCGGGTCTATATCTTCAACGACACCGTCGCCGCCAACGTAGCCTACGGCAAGGCAATCGACGAAGAGCGGGTCATCCGGGCTCTGAAAGAGGCCAACGCCTGGGAGTTCGTCGAAGAGATGGGCGGGATCTACACCCCGCTGCGCGAGCACGGGGCCAACCTCTCGGGAGGGCAACGGCAGAGGATCGCCATCGCTCGGGCGCTCTACGTCGATCCGAAGATCGTCATCTTCGACGAAGCGACCAGTGCACTCGATACCCAAAGCGAACGACGGATCGTCGAAGCGATCGAGCGGATCTCTCGCGAGCGGATCACGATCCTTATCGCCCACCGTCTCAGCACGGTGGAGCATGCCGACCGTATCGCAGTCATCAAAGGGGGAGAGATCCTCTGCCTCGATCGGGCCGAGGTGCTCCAGCGTGACTGCGCCGAATATCGTCGCCTCATCGGTGAACTGCGCGATGCCGAACATTGAGTTCGAAAAAGCTGCCCGAGAGGCCGCTCGCACAGCACCCGGGAAAGAGGTCTTTCCTTTCGATTTTGAGGGAAAACGCTACTGGATCAAACGGGCCCGCCCGACGGGATCCAATCTCCTGCATCACGCGGCCTGGCGTGCGACGAAACTCCCGCTGCTGGTCCCCGCAGTACGACAGAGCGCCTCCGAGGCGCTGCGGCACGAAAGCTCCAAACTCCGACGTCTTGCCGACCGGGGGATTTGTGTCCCCGCGGTCGAGTTGGTGACGGAGGAGTATTTCGTCATGGAGGACAACGGTACAAGTCTGCGAAAGATCCTGCGCGAAGGGAGGGAGGATGATCTCTCCCGACAGCTCTATCGGGAACTTTTCGAAACCTTGGGGAGGCTGCACAGCATAGGCGAGTACCACGGCGGCTCCCAGTTGCGCAATTTCAATTACCGGGGAGGGAACATCGCCTTTCTCGACTTTGAAGAGAAGTTTCCCGAGTCGATTCCTCTAAAGATACTGCAGTTTCGCGACCTTTTCCTTCTGCTCTTTTCCCTGGTCAAAGATCGTCACCCCCTCGACTATTCCGAAGCGATCGGCCACTATGTGCGTAGCAGCGGCAACGACTGGGTTGTGGACGAGCTCAAAAAACTCACCGAAAAGACACGCGCTCTCGAGGCGTTGGTTCGCTTCCCTCCGCTCTGGAAGATTCTCGACAAAGACAGCAAAGCGACCTACCGGATGATTCAGGAGATCAGAAAGATTTAGGGCATCGTTATTCGTGCTTCGCTATTCGTTGTTTGTATTTTTTCTTATTGCCAACGTCACTGTTGGGAGTGTAGCCAATAATACCCGAAATCTCTGACTATGAAGTACGAAACACATATGACGAATAGCGAACGTCGAAGATCGATCCCTATCTCCGAATACTTTTGAAGAGACGGTGGAGGATCTCCGCGTCGCTGCCGAGACGGTGACGGATCCCGTCGACGGCGACGAGGCGGGCGATCCAGGAGAATCGTCGGTAGAGGCGGTGAAGTTCGAATGCGAAATCGTCGTTTCCGCTGCTGCGCATGTATCTCTCGATCAGCCGGGGATAATCGGTTTCGGTGCGTTGGCGGTGCAGTGAGTAGAGGAGGAGAAAGAGATCGCGAAACTGCAAGGAGCGCAACGAAGCGGTGGAGGGGAAACTCTCTTCGAAATCGATGATGCTTACGGTTCCGTTCGAATCAAGGACAAAGTTTCGGATCTGGGAAGCCCCGTGGTACTCTCCGGCTCGGTGCAGCGCTCCCAGGGCATCGACGCATTTTCCCAGCAGCATCTCCCTTTCGTCGGAAGAGGCGGATTTGAGGCGATCGGCCAGGGATTCGCCCCGATCCTCCATGACGAAAAAATCGGGGAAGATCCAACAGACCGGAGGGACGGGGAGGCCGGCTTCGTGGAGTCTTTGGAGTTTCTGCGCTTCGAAGAGGACACTCTGTCGGGGATCTTTGGCTTCGACGGGGTGTAGGAAGGGAAGGCCGCTGAGACGATAGCCCAGGGCATGGATCTTCGTCGAACCGGTGGGACGTCCATGCTTGATCCAGTACCCTTTTCCATCGGCTTCCCAGCGAAAGATTTCAGATCCGGCGTTTTGAGCGATCGCTTCGTCGATCCAGGAGGGGGGGTGAACTTTTTTTCTCTTTTTATCTTGCCGGTTCATGGGGATATCTCCTTCAAAATCGCTGCGCATATTTGCAGAGCATCTTATGTTCAATAATCTCTTGCTACCTTGTAGTCGGGGTCGTCCTCTTCCTGGGTGATGTTGGCCTGGGCCCGCTTGAGGACGGCTTTACAGTCGTCGCTGAGGTGGCGGAGGGTAAGCTTTTTGCCGGCTTTGGCGTAGCGCTGGGTCAGTTTCTCGATCGCCTCGACTCCGGAGGAGTCCATAACTCTGGCATTTTTGAAGTCGATGACGACCACCTTGGGGTCGTTCTCCACATCGAAGGTATCGTGAAAGGATTGCACCGAACCGAAAAAGAGCGGGCCGGAGAGTTCGTAGAGCTTTGCTTGGCGCCCAAGCGGCCGACTGTGGGCGTAGATGCGGGCGTGTTTCCAGGCGAAGACCAACGCGGAGATGATGACGCCGATGATCACCGCGACGGCCAGATCAAAGAAGATCGTCACGATCGTCACGACCAGCATGACAAAGGCGTCTTCGGGGGGCATCTTTTTGAGGTGGCCGAAGCTGCTCCACTCGAAGGTGCCGATGCTCACCATAAACATAATGCCCACCAGGACACCGACGGGGATGACGTTGAGCAGGTCGGTCAGGGAGGCGACGAGGACCATCAGGCCGATGGCGGCGGTGGCGGAGGAGAGGCGTCCGAGGCCTCCGGAGGTGAAGTTGATGATCGATTGGCCGATCATGGCGCAGCCGGGCATCGCGCCGAAGAAACCGCAGGTGACGTTGCCCACCCCCTGGGCGATGCACTCTTTGTTGCCGCTGCCACGGGTACCGCTCATCTCATCGAGGACCGCCAGGGTCAGCAGGGATTCGATGAGGCCGACGAGGGCAACGATCACGGCGTAGGGGGCGACCATCTTCAGCGCTTCCCAGCTGAAAAGCGTCGGCGGGACGTGGAAGGAGGGGAGCTGCCCCTTGAACTCGCTGAGGTTGGCCAGGTCGCCGATGAGCAAAGTGTGGATGTGGCCGAAGTAGACGACAAGAGTCAGGAGCACGATGGCGACGAGGCCCGCGGGGACGGCTTTGGTATAGCGGGGGAGCCAAACCATGATCGCCATCGTGACGGCGACGACCAGATACATCGTCCAGCCCTGCCCGTGGAAGAATTTCAACTGCGCCAGGGCGATGACGATCGCCAGGCCGTTGACGAAGCCGTAGATGGCGGGTAGGGGGACGAGACGGATGAATTTGCCGAAACGTAGGATGCCAAAGAGGATCTGGATGATTCCCGCGACGATCGCGGCGAGGAAGATGTACTGCAGCACACCGATCGCCAGGGCGTCACCGCTGATTCCGGCGTGTTGAAGCATCGCTCCGGCTTCGAGGGCGAGGCCGACGAGGACGACGGCGACGGAGCCGGTGGCCCCGCTGATCATCCCGGGCTTGCCGCCGAGGATCGCGGTCACGAGACCGAGGATGAAGGCGGTATAGAGGCCGACGATGGGGTTGATGCCGACGATGAAGCTGAAAGCGATCGCCTCGGGGACGAGGGCGACGGCGACGACGAGGCCGGAGAGAATATCGTTTTTGAAATTGTCTCGACTGTAGTTTTTGAGGGTAAACATCGAATGGGTTCCTAATCTTGGTGCTTAAAATCTGCAGGATAAAAATGGAGGGAATTCTACCCAAAAGCGGCTGCGAAACCGATGCGCCGATTTTCCGGAATTTGATGGGAGATCGGGCCGTTTCGTTGCTACGTTCGGGCTATTTCGCTGTGTTATAATCGTCGGCATCCCAAGACGACGAGGAGGTGAGCGATGAGCAAGAGGACAATGACTCTGATCGACAACCGCAACGGAACGAGGTACGACTATCCGATCCTGGAGGGGACGCGGGGACCCGCGGCGGTGGATATGCGTAGCTTCTACCGTGACAGCGGGATGTTCAGTTACGACCCGGGCTTCACCTCGACGGCCAGCTGCCGTTCCGAAATCACCTTTATCAACGGAGAAGAAGGGGAGCTCCGCTATCGGGGGATTCCCATCGAAGAGTTGGCCACGGGACACAGCTATCTCGAGGTCTGCCACCTCCTCCTCGAGGGGGAGCTTCCCACCGACGAAGAGCTAACGGCGCTCGATCTGGAGATCCGCCACCGCTCCTTTCTCCCCGAAGGTTTGGTCAAACTCTTCGAGACGATGCCCGACAACGCCCATCCGATGTCTTCGCTCAGCGCCGGGGTGACGGCGCTTTCGGCTTTCTACTACGAGCATCTCCAGCTCGAGACCGACGACGACTATCGGGCGATGGCCCACCGCATCATCGCCAAGATGCCCACACTGGCGGCTTTCGCCTATCGCCACAGTCTCGGTGCGACCTACATCTATCCGGACATCGATCGCAGTTTCACCGAAAATTTCCTCTATATGCTGCGGGCTTACCCGGGCGGCAAAATGCACCGGGACCCCGACGGTCCTCGCGAGATCAAGCCCATCGAGGTCGCGGCGCTCGATACGATCTTCACCCTCCACGCCGACCACGAGCAAAACGCATCGACGACAGTCGTGCGCAGTGTCGCCTCCACGGGGGCGCACCCCTACGTGGCGATCTCGTCCGGGATCGCGGCGCTCTGGGGACGGGCTCACGGCGGCGCCAACGAATCGGTCATCGAGCAGCTCAGGATGATCGGCAGTGTCGACAACGTCGAGAGATACATCGCCAAAGCCAAAGATCCCAAAGATCCTTTCCGTCTGATGGGCTTCGGCCACCGCGTCTACAAAAATTTCGACCCCAGAGCCCGCATCCTCAAAACCCTCCAAGATCGGTTGCGCGACGAGCTCGATCTTGACAGCGAATTGATGCGTATCGCTCAGCGGATCGAAGAGATCGCCCTCAACGACGACTATTTCATCCAAAGAAAGCTCTACCCCAACATCGATTTCTATTCGGGGATTATCTTGACCGCTTTGGGTCTGCCGCGTTCGATGTTTACCCCGATCTTCGTGATCGGCCGGACCGTCGGCTGGATCAGCCAGTGGATCGAATTCAAAAAATCGCCCGAGTCCAAAATCGCCCGGCCGCGGCAACTCTATGTGGGAAAGTGAAAGGAGAGAGGTGTAATTTGAAAAGAGCCGGAGACGCTTGAGGGGGGCAAACCTACATCTCTTTTGGATGCGAAGGAGGGAGGTGTTTCCCTCCGTTGGGAGAGAATTAGCGGGCCGGTGTCTGCTCGTCTTCGCCGAGATTGCCTTCGGTGCAGAGGATGACGTCGGTGGTTTTGTCGTGTTTCTGGACGCAGTCGTTGGTGGCTTTGAGGTAGGTGATCTCCTGCGTGAGTGACTCGAGTATCTTGGCCCTCTTCACGTCATCGAAACGTTTGAAATCGAAGTTTTCGGTCCGATCACCCAGCTCCTCATCGATGCGGTTGACGGGTTGGACGCACTTTTGGGCCTCTTGACCGTTTTGGGCTTTTTCGATGCAGCGCTTGGCTTTGTCAAGGGCGACCAGAAGCTTGGGCAGAAGGCGTTTCTGCTTTTTGAGATAGCGGGCGCCGAGGGTGTTGATGACCGCTTTCTCCTGCTCGGGGGTAAGAGTGGAGTTTTCGTCGTTGGGATTGATGCCGAGACTCTTCATCTTGGCGCGTAGATCATGGATCGAGGCGATGTAATCTTCGGTGCGGGTCTCCGCGGCGGCGTTGGAGGTATAATCCTGATCGATGATGACAGGATAGTCAGGCAGTTTGAACTGCTCTTCGGGAATGGGACGGTTTAGCACTACCTGCACCGCTTTGCGTTCGCTGTGGAAGCCCGGTCCGTCGACGACGATGCGCAATGGGATCCCTTTGTAGAGGCAGATCGATTGATCTTTGACTTTCCAAATCCGGCAGGGGAAACCGGCGACGGTGTCGTTGCCGTCTTTGATCCCTTTCATCTCTTTGATCAGATTGATGCTTTCGTTGGAGAGGTCTTCACCCTGGGCGATCGAGAGATCGAGGGAACGGTCACGGGTCTTGTAGATCGTATGGTCGTCAAAATCGACGGTATAAATCGTTCCGTTGTCCTGTTTGCTCATCGTGTGGCGGTCATGGGTTTCGTTGTAGTCGCCGGTCTGCACTTCGGTCGCATCCTCTTCTTTGACTTCGCGGGCGCCCCAACGATCGAAGATCAGACGGGCGATTCCGGTGGTGTGTGTGGAAAACCCCCGGCTGTGGCCCGTCGTATTGATGTCGTAATAGATGATTCCCGATTCGACGGGATAGCGCTTGAAAACCTTTTTTGCCCAGAGGGATTGGGTGCCGGCGAGCAGTGCGATCAAAGCGATTTTCGAATACATACTTTTTCCCATACTTATATTCCTAAACAGATTGTTAACAATTATAGCACATCTTATTAACGATTGGGAAGAGAAGGAGTCAATCAAGATGTTTCTAAAATGAAAAGTTCCTTTTTTATTTTGTCGAGGTTGAGTTTTTTCTCGAGAGATTCGTGCAGTTCCCTGTATCGGTTTTCGTCGAGGCGCAATGTATGCATTAATGTTTTGCGATCAGGTTCTCCTTCGATTTCAGCGAAAAGAATTTTGTATTCCTTTTTGGTCAAGCGACGTTTGAGGACCAGTTTGAGTTCTGTTTCGGAGCGAAAATGTCCGATGCGTTTACGGATCATTTTGGTCAAGGTCTCGGCGATCGGGGATTGGGGCATTGTTTCTCCTTGCTCTCGGGGGATGAAATTGAGTATTGTACGGGATCATAGCATAGGAGCGTACGATGGGATACATGCAGTGGTACGAAGAGTTCGCCGCAAAGCATCGGGCAATCGTGGAGAGACTTGAAAGCTTGAGTGATGAAGAAATAGTGGCCTATTTTGACTATGACAATATGCGTAAGCGGCATCCGGACTTTTGTCCTCTTTATGCCGAAGGGAGAAAATGTCATGATATCGAAGAACTTAACTGCTATCTCTGTGCCTGTCCTCTGTTTCGCTTTTGTGATACAGGCATCGATAGGATCGGTGAGAAGATCCGCTACAGCCTTTGTGCTGTCGGTTCTCGATGGAGTACGAGAGCCGAAACTGAAACAGCGATTCATCAGGATTGTTCAAACTGCCCTCTACCGCATCGACGTAGCTTCATCAAAAAGTATTTTGATAGGAATTGGCAAAAGATCATGCGTGAAGAGAAAGAAAAGTGATGAAAACGTAGTGAGTAAAAAATTGGAAAAAAGAGGGAGAAAATATAGAAAATGTTATGCAAAGGGATGCGACGACTTCTTCAGTCATCGCAGGGATTGTACAGGACTTAGAGAGCGGTAACGTTCTCTGCCTGGGGACCCTTCATGCCTTCTCCGATTTCGAAAGTCACTTTTTGGCCTTCGTAGAGAGAGACGCGTCCGCCGGTGGGGTTGTTAACCTGACGGAAGTGAACAAAAACATCGTTTCCACCGTTGTCCTGCTGAATGAAACCGTAACCTTTTTCGTCGTTGAACCATTTGACGGTTCCGTGATGCAATTCTGCCATGATAATACCTTTTAGTATTGAAATTACACTCAATGAGCGGAATCAAAATGTCGGGGAGTCTTCAGGGTCTAGCGGAGTAACAATGTAAGAATCGTAACACACGTAACACACTAAAGATGAACTCGAACCTCATCTTTCTTCGAGAGCCATTATAGCTGCTTCATGTAGAGATTGCAAGGCTTTTCGACGGAAAAGCTAAACTTTTTTCAAAGGGAGCATTTTTCTTGATCACACATGGGTGTGCTCTCCATTCGGTTGACAATCTGATCGAAAAAGCATTATAATAGCGCCACTTGCGAAAACGTGCTTCAAAGCTTCAGTCGAAGCGAAGAGTGAACGATCCCTTGATTTCCGCTCTGCACATTTCAAAAAACTTGTACCATCATAAAATCATCCAAGATCAGAGGAAAACAGACGACAATGGAAGAGAACCGTCCCCACAGTCAAAAAAATAACAACCATAATAATGGCGGCAAACGTCATCAGCGTACCCACACTCCCGTTGAAGGGTACAAGATCGAGGATCTTCAGACCAAACCTCTCGAGGAGTTGGTCGAAATCGCTCGTAAGCTCAAAATCGAAAACCCCAACGAGTATCAGCGTAAGGATTTGATTTTCGAGATCCTTAAAGCGCAGGTGAGTCAGGGAGGCTACATCCTCTTCACCGGCATTTTGGAAGTGATGAACGACGGCTATGGCTTCCTCCGCTCCATCGACGGCAACTTCGCCAACTCTTCCAACGACACGTACGTCAGCTCCACTCAGATCAAGCGCTTCGCCCTGCGAAACGGCGACATCGTCACCGGTCAGGTACGCGCTCCCAAAGAGCAGGAGAAGTACTATGCCCTGCTCAAGATCGAGGCGATCAACTATCTCCCCCCCGAAGAGTCCAAAAAACGTCCGCTCTTTGACAACCTCACCCCGCTCTATCCTCAGGAAAAGCTCAAGCTTGAATACAACCCTATGAAGTTGACCGGCCGGGTCATCGATCTCTTCGCACCCATCGGTAAAGGTCAGCGGGCCCTCATCGTGGCACCCCCCCGGACCGGTAAGACCGAACTGCTCAAAGAGGTCGCCCACGGCATCAGCCATAACAATCCCGACGCCGCCTTGATGGTCCTCCTCGTCGACGAACGCCCCGAGGAGGTTACCGATATGCAGCGCAGCGTCAAAGGGGAAGTTTACGCTTCCACCTTCGACCTGCCGGCGCAAAACCACGTCCGTACTGCCGAGATGGTGATCGAGCGGGCCAAGCGCCGGGTGGAGCTGGGACAGGATGTGATCATCCTCCTCGACTCCATCACCCGTCTGGCAAGGGCCTACAACACCGTCACCCCCAGCTCCGGCAAGGTCCTCTCCGGCGGGGTCGACGCCAACGCCCTGCACAAGCCCAAGCGCTTCTTCGGTGCCGCGCGCAACATCGAGAACGGCGGCTCCCTCACCATCGTCGCCACGGCGCTCATCGAGACCGGCAGCCGGATGGATGAAGTGATCTTTGAAGAGTTCAAAGGGACCGGAAACGCCGAAGTGGTCCTTAGTCGCCACGTCGCCGACCGCCGCATCTATCCCGCCATCGACGTCACCAAATCCGGCACCCGCAAAGAGGAGCTGCTGACCGATCCCGAAACTCTCCAGAAAGTCTGGGCGATCCGCAACGCCATGCAGAACATGGAAGAGGTCGAAGGCCTCAAATTCCTCTTCTCCAAAATGCTCAAGACCAAAAGCAACGAAGAGTTCCTCTCCATAATGAACGAGGGTGCTTAACCCTCGTTCATTATGGAATTTTGGATTTTGGATTTTGGGTGTTGGATTGATGGGACGCAGTATCGGAAACGATTCTACTGAAAACAATGAAATTCTAGAACTCTCCTTTGCTTTTGCCAAACGCATTGTTTCCCTTTATAAATATCTTCGAGAAAAACATAATGAATTTGTTCTTTCCAAGCAGGTTTTGCGTTCGGGTACTTCCATTGGTGCCAATGTCCATGAAGCCCAGGCAGCCTTAAGTGCCAAAGAGTTTATCGCCAAGCTTTCCATTGCATCGAAGGAGGCACGGGAGACGAGATATTGGCTTCGTCTCCTGATCGAAACCGGATATCTGGATGGGAAAGCTAAACATGTTCTGAGCCTTATGAAGGAAATCGACTCGATCAACAAAATCCTCACCAGCATTATTCTTACAATGCAGAATCGCACATGAAAAAATCCAAAATCCAAAATCCAAAATCCAAAACCCCAAAAATTTGCGTTTTCGACTCCGGTTTAGGCGGTCTCACCGTCGTCCGTTCGATCCGTGAGCGGCTTCCGGGGGCTGAGATCCTCTATCTGGCCGATACGGCCCATGCGCCCTACGGGGAGAAAACCCATGATGAGATCCGCCGTTACTCACTGGAGATTGCCCGTTTTTTTGTCGAGGAGCAAAAAGCCGATGCTCTGGTGGTGGCCTGCAATACAGCCACCTCGGCGGCGATCGCCGCGCTGCGGGAACATTATCCCGATCTGCCCATCGTGGGGACCGAGCCGGGGATCAAGCCGGCTTTGAGCGCGACTCAGACAGGAAAGATCGGTGTGATGGCCACCCCGGCCACTCTGGCAGGGGAGAAGTATCAGGCACTGGTGGATCGTCTCTGCGGTATGCAGGAGGTGGAGCTCTTCGAGCGGGCCTGTCCGGGGCTGGTGGAGCGGATCGAAGCGGGAGAGATCGACGCACCCGAGACCCGGGCGATGCTGGAGGGGTGGCTCTCTCCCATGCGAAGCGCCGGGGTCGATACCATCGTCCTGGGCTGCACCCACTATCCCATAGCTGCCGAGGCAATCAGGCAGGTGATGGAGGTGCCGGTGAGGCTGATCGAGACCGGGGAGGCAATCGCCCGGCGTCTGGCGACGCTGCTGGGGGAGCAGCCGGCCGAAGCGCCGGGACATCTACGAATTTTTGCTACCGGGCCCATCGACGAAGCGGCGGTGGAGCGGATCGTGGGGGAGAAGGTAGTGATCGATCGGATCGATCGATGATTTTGGATTTTGGATTGAGGAGATGGAAGATTGAAGATGGAAGATGATTATAGGGGTGGCGGATGAATCGACGGGGGTTTTGGATATTTTCCGTTTTGAGTTTGGTGGTGCTCTTTGGCGGAGAATTATCGACGAAGCAGCGTTTTATCGAGGCGGCCAGGGGCCAGGTGGGCCGGACGCTGATCTACGATCCCGCTTATGTGAAGCTCAAATTCCCGGGCGGGGATGTTCCCATCGTACGTGGGGTCTGTACCGATGTGCTGGTGCGGGCCTTTCGGGGGGTGGGGATCGATCTGCAGGAGCGGATCTGGCGCCACAAAAAGGCCCATCCCGAGCTCTACAAGGGACTCTACTACACAGACCGTCTCGATCCCAATATCGACCATCGACGGGTCAAAAACATCCAGGCCTATCTGGCGGCACGGGGCTATCGGGTGCGGGGGCGCTTTCTACCAGGGGATATCGTGGTCTGGAAGCTCCCCGGCTCCAATCTGGACCATATCGGCATCTGCTCCGATTGTCTCAACACCGCCGGCGAACCCCTCATTATCCATAATGTAGGAGCGGGGGCCAAAGAGGAGGATGTGCTCCGCTCCTACCGAATCGTCGATCACTTCCGGGTATTTCGCTGATGCGTCTGGATGCTTTTTTGGTGGAGCGGGGCGATTTCTCCAGCCGCAACAAAGCCGCCGAGGCGATCCGTGCCGGGAGGGTCAGCATCGGAGGGCGGCAGATCCTCAAGCCCTCGCATCAAGTGGGACCGGAGGATGAAGTCGCCGTCGCGGATGGGGAGGATTGGGTCTCCCGGGCCGCGGGGAAACTGGCGGGCTACCTGCGGGAATATCCCGTCGCCATCGCCGGCAAAACCTGCCTCGACATCGGCAGCTCCACCGGAGGCTTCACCCAGGTCCTGCTGCGCCGTGGCGCGGCGCGGGTGGATGCGGTGGATGTGGGCCGCGATCAGCTGCACCCCTCGTTGCGTGACGATCCAAAAGTCCGTGTCTACGAATCCACCGACATACGTGACTTTAATCCGGGAATCCGCTACCCGATCATCGTCTCGGACGTGAGTTTCATCAGCCTCTCCCATATCCTCCCCTCCATCGTCCGGCTGGCCGAGGAGGGGGCCGAAGTGATCCTGCTCTTCAAACCCCAGTTCGAAGTGGGCAGAGAGGCCAAACGGGACCGCCGTGGGGTCGTCACCGACGAGGGGGCGATCGCAGAGGCCATGGAGCGCTTCGAGCAAGAGACGGCGGCGCTGGACTGGGAACTGCTGCGCAAAGTCCCCAGTAGCGTAACGGGCAAAGAGGGGAATTTGGAGTGGGTTTACCATTTCCGCCTGTAGGCGGAAACGGGATGTTGGATGATGGATGTTGAATTTTGGATGAGAATGTGGAAAAATGATGTGATTGATCAGAAAGGAGAGACAGGATGCACGTCTATAATGCCGAAGAGCTCCTTGCGGATGTTGACTCCCTACCGACGGATCTGAAGACAAAGTTGATCGAGAAGCTTTTGAGCAGTCTGAATCCTTCAAAATCAAGTATCGAAGATCTTTGGAAAAAAGAGGTCGATAGACGTATGGCCGAGATTGAATCGGGAGAGGTCGAACTGATCGAGGGTGAAGAGGTTTTTCGAAAGATCCGTCATCGCTTCGTCAAATGAATTTCAAGTTTCATCCCGAAGCGGAAGATGAACTGAACGCCGCGATTGACTATTACGAAGAGCGGCAGGAGAGTCTCGGGCTGGAGTTTGCACAGGAAGTCTACGCCGCCATCCATCGCATCATCGACTTTCCCGAAGCCTGGCAAAAGATGACGTAAACGACCGCCGCTGCCTGACGAACCGTTTTCCTTTCGGTATCGTTTATACGGTAAATGATGAAACAATCGTTATTGTTGCCGTGATGCATCTCAATCGTGAACCGTATTACTGGAAAAAACGAACATGATCTGAATTGACGAAATGCAATCTGTATGATTGTAGCAATAATTTCCCGTTACAATAATCAAAACTCCCAATGAGGTACACCCATGTCGTCAGCCAATACCATCACCTGTCCCAACTGCGGAACAGTCATCGATATCGATGAGATCTTCTATCACCAGATCGAAGCCAAGTTCAAAAAAGAGCAGATCGAGGAGCGAAAGAGGCTTCAGGCGGAGATCGAGGAGGCACGCAAGCAGTACCGAAGCCATCTCGATTCTCTCAAAGCCAAAGAGGAGGCACTGAAGGAGGAGAAGGAGCGATTCGACGAGAAGCTGAGACAGGCGACGAAGGAGCAGTTGCGTCAGGAGAGGGCGAAGCTGGCCGAGGAGCTGAAAAAGGAGATCACCGCCGAGCAGAGCGCGGCGATGGAGATGCTCAAGAAGGAGCTGGAGGCCAAATCCAAGGAGGTCCAGGAGCTCTCGGCGGCGAAGATCGAGATCGAGCGGCTCAAGCGGGAGAAAGAGGAGGCGGCGCTGAAGGCCAAGGCCGAAGCGGAAGCCAAACTCAACGAAGCCCTGGCCAAGGAGCGGCAGAAGCTCCAGAAGAGCCTGGACGAGATCGCCGCCCAGCGCCTCAAAAAGATCGAAGAGGAGCAGGCGATGAAGCTGCGGGAGAAGGATGAGCAGCTCAAGCAGCTCCAGCGCTCCCTGGAAGAGGCCAAACGCAAGGCGGAGCAGGGGAGCATGCAGGTCCAGGGGGAGGCGCTGGAGCTGGCCATCGAGGGGTGGCTGCGCGACCAGTTCCCTTTCGACCAGATCGAAGAGGTCAAAAAGGGGGCTTTCGGAGCCGACTGCATCCAGACGGTCCATACCCGGGAGGTTCCCAACTGCGGTGTGATCTGCTACGAGTCCAAAAACACCAAAGCCTGGAGCGACGCCTGGATCGGCAAGCTCAAGCAGGACATGCTCAAGGCCGGCGCCGATATCGGCGTCCTGGTGACCTCGGTCTATCCCCCGGGAATGGAGCGGATGGGCTGGGTGGACGGCATCTGGGTCTGCTCCCTGGAGGAGTTCAAAGGCTCGGTTTCCCTGCTGCGGGAGAGCCTGATCCGCGTCCATCAGACCGTGCAGCGTGAGGAGAACAAAGCCGACAAGATGACGCTGCTCTACAACTACCTCACCGGCAACGAGTTCCAGATGCAGCTCAAAGCCATCGTCGACGGTTTCATGCAGATGCAGAGTGAACTGGACAAGGAGAAACGCTCCCTCATGGCCGCCTGGAAACGGCGCCAGAAACTCATCGATTCTGTCCTGGCCAATACCACCGAGATGTACGGAGCACTGCAGGGCATCGCCGGGGGGAATGCGCTGCCCAAGATCGACGTGTTGGAGCTGCCGGAGGAGCTTGATGGAGAAAGTACGGAAAGTTGATACAGCTTTTTGACAAAACCACAAAAAGTAGTTAATATAGTATCAAATAAAGTACTGAAAGGGATATACCATATGACTCAGATTTTAGCGAACTATACTGCCAGTATCTCGGAACTCAAAAAGAGCCCCTCGTCCATCATTGAAGAGGCCGGCAATGAAGCCGTTGCGATCCTCAACCACAACAAGCCCAGTGCCTACCTGGTGCCGAGCGCTCTGTATGAGAAGATGATGGAGATCATCGACGACTACTATCTGGCACAAGAGGTTAGAGAAAGACTTGATTATGATGAAAAGGATCTGGTAGAAGTCTCTTTGGAAGATTTGTAAGATGGCGTATAGACTTCTCTTTATCAAAAAATCGGAAAAGGAGTGGAAGAAACTCAATGCACCGATTAGAGAGCAGTTCAAAAAAAAGCTCAAAGAGAGGCTTGAAAACCCACACGTCCGTTATGACAAATTGAGCGGATTCCAAAATGTCTATAAGATCAAATTGCGTAGTTCGGGTTTCAGATTGGTCTATGAAGTTGTCGATGATAAGGTCATTGTCGTGGTACTCTCCGTGGGCAAGAGAGAAGATGGCGCTGTCTATCGTAATCTTGGGAAGAGAATGGAGAAACAGTGATATTGAAAATCTCCAACACCGTCACCCTGAACGAAAACGAAGTGGAGATCTCCGCCATACGGGCGCAGGGGGCCGGCGGGCAGAAGGTCAACAAGGTGGCGGCGGCGGTGCATCTGCGCTTTGACATCGCCGCATCCTGCCTACCTGAGCACTACAAAGAGAGGCTGCTTGCCCGCAAAGACAAGCGTATCACCAAAGAAGGGATCATCGTCATCAAATCCCAACAGCATCGAAGCCAGGAGCTCAACCGGACGGAAGCGCTGGAGCGGCTGGTGGAGCTGATAAGAAGTGTCAATGTCACGCAGAAAAAGCGCATTCCCACCCGGCCTACCAAAGGGGCTGTCAAGCGGCGGCTGGCCTCGAAGAAGAAACATTCGGGGAAAAAGCAGCTGCGCAGGAAAGTGCGCGGTGAGGAATGAGGAAGGTTGGGAACTAGTAACTAGTAACGAGTAACTAGTAACCGATTTTTGACTGGGTGCTGAACACTCCGTCATTCCGGACCCGATCCGGAATCCAGGGCAGAGAGTGCCCATTATACCGTGGATCCTGAAACGAGTTCAGGATGACGAAACGTTGGATGAAAACGCAGGGAAAGCCCGTTTCGCAAAACGGGTGAGAGTATAATGCACCGAGAATCTTGCTGATAAGGAAATCCATGAATTACCAGGCCATCCTCGACGAGATCTACGAAGAGATTCGCCCCGAGCTGGACAAAGGGAAGGTCGCCGACTACATCCCCGCTCTGGCGGCGGTGGAGAAGGGGCAGTTTGCCATGAGCCTGACCCTGGGGGACGGGAGCGTCTATTCGGTGGGGGAGGCGTCGAAGCGCTTTTCGATCCAGAGCATCTCCAAGGTCTTCACCTTTACCCTGGCGCTGGAGCACTATTCACGTGAACTCTACAAACGGGTGGGGGTGGAGCCGTCGGGGAATCCCTTCAACTCCCTGGTGCAGCTGGAGTATGAGAAGGGGATCCCCCGCAATCCCTTCATCAATGCCGGGGCATTGGTGGTGACCGATGCGCTGATCAGCCACTACAGAGATGACTACAACACCCTCGAAGCGATCCTGGGCTTTATCCGCCGCCTGACGGCCAATCCCGACGTCTGCTTCGATACCGAGGTGGCCCGCTCCGAGATGGAACACGGAGACCGGAACCTCTCCCTGGCCCATCTCATGAAGAGTTTTGGCAATTTCGAAAACGATGTGCACGCCACGGTCATGACCTACTTCAAACACTGCGCCGTGGAAATGAGCACCGAAGAGCTCTCCCGGGCCTTTCTCTATCTGGCCTTCGGGGGGACCGATCCCGTCAGCGGCACGGCGTTTGTCAGTGCGAGCAAGGCCAAACGGATCAATGCCGTGATGCTCACCTGCG
>JALWNT010000040.1 GCA_027080995.1 Campylobacteraceae bacterium
ATACCCGGGAATCTTCGGTTCGGAAGCTGATGCAGCGTTACGACACCTCTTTTTTCCTCTCTGTTTCCCCCGACAATGAACGCTTGGTAAATGCCCTACTTCCTGCGTTGCATCTGCCCAAAAACTATCCCCTTCCGTTGACTCTCCTCTATAAAAATGGTAAATATGTAATGCAGATCAGCGGAGCTGTCCCCTATGAGATGCTTCAGACACTCATCGATCAGCTGAAAGACAAAGAAAAGGATTAGACAGTGTTTGGATTTCTCAAAAAAGCTTTCGGAAAAACCAACGAAGCGATCAAAGAAGTCGTCCCGAAAAAGAAAAAACAGATCGATAAAGAGGAGTTCGAAGAGGTTCTTCTCGAAGCGGACGTCAACTACGAATTGGTCGAACGTCTTCTCGAAGGATTGCCCGAAAGCATCAACCGCATCCAAGCTTTCAACTCCCTCATCTCCGTCTTCCAGTACAAAGCCGAGTGGATCGATCCCGACGAGTATCACCCCTTCGTCGAAATGATCATCGGCGTCAACGGTGCCGGGAAGACCACGACCATCGCCAAACTCGCCCATCGCTATCGCCGGGAGGGCAAAAGCGTCATTCTCGGAGCCGGCGACACTTTCCGGGCCGCAGCGATCGAACAGCTCAGCCGCTGGGCCGAGAAGCTGAAGGTGCCCATCGTCGCTACCCGGCAGGGACACGACCCCTCCGCCGTCGTCTTCGATACGATCAAGTCGGCACTCTCCAAAAGCTTCGACCGGGTCATCATCGACACCGCCGGCCGGCTCCATACCCAAACCAACCTCGCCGAAGAGCTCAAAAAGATGGTCCGCGTCGCCGACAAGGCACTGCCGGGGGCTCCCCATCGGAAAATGCTGATCCTCGACGGGACCCAGGGCAGCTCCACCGTCAATCAGGCCAAGGCTTTCGACGAAATGATCGGCATCGACGGCATCATCATCACCAAGCTCGACGGCACAGCCAAAGGCGGGGCCATCCTCAGCATCGCCGACCAGCTGAAGATGCCCATCTACTACATCGGCACCGGAGAGAGTCCCGACGATCTGATCCCCTTCAAAGCCAACGAATACGTCAACACCATCCTCGACGAAATCTTTCTCTAAACGATGGCCAAGAAAAAAACCCTCTTCGAGTGCCAAGCCTGCGGATTTCAAAGCCCACGCTGGATGGGCAAATGCCCCAATTGCGGCGAGTGGGAAAGCCTGATCGAACTCAACGCCGAGCAGATAAAATTCCTCAAAGAGACACGCTCTTCCGGCACCGCCGCCACCGGGGCCAAAGCCCGCCCCATCACCGAGATCGATGAAGAGAATTTCCTCCGCTTCCCCTCGGGAAGTCGCGAACTGGACCTCGTCCTCGGAGGCGGAATCGTCCCCGGCTCACTGACCCTCATCGGCGGCTCTCCGGGAATCGGCAAATCCACCCTCCTGCTCAAAATCGCCGGCAACCTCGCCCGCGAAGGCAAAAGCGTCCTCTACGTCAGCGGGGAAGAGTCCGCCGGCCAAATCAAACTCCGGGCCAACCGTCTCGACGCCAACCACGAAAAGCTCTATCTCCTGAGCGAAATCAATCTCGAAAGCGTTTTGAATGAAATCGATAAACGCGACTACGACTTTCTCGTCATCGACTCCATTCAGACCCTCTACAGCGACGAAACCCCCTCCGCTCCGGGATCGGTGACCCAGGTGCGTACGATCACTTTCGAGCTGATGCGCCTCGCCAAAAGCAGAGAGCTCCCCGTCTTCATCATCGGCCACATCACCAAAGAGGGCTCCATCGCCGGCCCCAGAGTTCTGGAACATATGGTCGATACCGTCCTCTATTTCGAGGGGGACAGCAACTCCGAACTCCGCCTCCTGCGCGGCTTCAAAAACCGTTTCGGATCCACCAATGAGGTAGGCATCTTCGAAATGCGTCGCGACGGTCTGCAAGATGCCGCCAGTTTCGCCGGGCGATTCTTCGACAAGGAAAAACTCCAGGCCGGCTCCGCCCTGACCGTCATTATGGAAGGTTCCCGCCCCATCATCATCGAGATCCAAGCACTTGTCGCCGAAGCCTACGGCCACCCCAAACGCAGCTCTACCGGATACGACAACAACCGTCTTCAAATGCTTCTCGCCCTCCTGGAGAAAAAGCTCGACCTTCCTCTGGGAACCTACGATGTTTTCATCAACGTCAGCGGAGGGATCCGCATCAATGAACCCGCCGCCGATCTTGCCGTCATCGCCGCCATTCTCAGCAGTTACCGCGACCGCGAGCTCAGCGCCGAAACACTCTTTCTCGGCGAAGTCAGCCTCACCGGAGAAGTTCGTGAAGTTCCCGCCCTCGCACAACGCCTCCGTGAGATCGAAACCCAGGGATTCAAAAAACTCGTCCTCCCCGCCAAACCCCTGGAGGCGACAAAGATCAAATGCTATCTCGCTTCCGATGTGGCCAAGATCGTCGAATGGATTTTTGTCTGAAAATCCATCGTTAACCCTCCGGGAAAGGCCTGTGTTATAATCTGCCAAAATTACCAAAGCCCAAAAAGGATAGCTGATGAAAAAACTTCTCGCCTTGCTGCTCGTTGGAGCGGCCTTTCTCACCACCTCTGCACAGGCAGCCAATGACAGCATCGTACTTCCCACGGTCGAAGGGAAAAAGATTCACGTCAAAGGCACCGAAAACGGCCTAGATTTCAAGGAGTACCGCGGACGCGTGGTCTTCCTGGAATTTTGGGGCACCCACTGCCCCCCTTGTCTGATCTCTGTACCCAACTACATCAAACTCAAAAAAAAGTTCAAGGACAAATTGGCAATCGTCGCCATCGAAGTCCAGGACACTCCCGCCGACAAATTGAAAAAATTCGCCGAAGCCAAAGGGATCAACTACGACGTCGTCCCCTACCGTGACGCCTACAGCTTCGTCAACTACGTGGGCAAACGCGCCGGCTGGAAAGGGAGTATCCCCTTCCTGATAATCCTTGACAAGTCTGGAAACGTTGTGACGATGCAAGTCGGCCTACTCAACGAAAAAGCGCTTGAAGGCATCGTCGAAAAGCTAAGTGAAATGCCTGCGACTCCGGCGAAAAAAGCAGAAACCAACAGCAGCAAACCCGCAGAAAAATAAACAGGGACAAACGCGCTCTGAAATATTCTCCAAAAGGTCCGTACAATCAGGCGGGCCGGATTCTCCCATTCTCCACGACGATCTTTCCTTCCAACTCCGCTTCAAAAACACGATCTCCGAACTGAAGAACCGCCTGATCCAACGTCGGATATTTCTGACAAAAATAGAAAAATTCGTCCTGCTCCTGTTCGATGCTAGGAACCACACCGAAACGCTCAGCAAAAGCTTCTATCGAATAAATCGGGCGGGCCAAGCCCTCTCTCACTAAACGGTTCGTTCCCTCACTCTCTCCAAGGCGGTGAGGAAGGACGTAGATCTCCTTGCCCTGCTTCAGCGCATACTCCGCACTACGCATAGAACCGCTGTTTTCATCCGCTTCCCCGATCACCAGCACCTCCCCCAATGCCACAACGATTTCATTGCGTATAACGAAGCTCCACGCGGCGGCACGGGTTCCGGGCTTAAATTGACTCAATACCAACCCCTCCCGCTCTATGGATTCAATCAAAGCCGCATTCGTCGCAGGATAACGGATATCCACACCGTTGGCCACGACCGCGATGGTGTTCGAAGATCCTGCCCCGGCATGCGCCAAAGCATCCACGCCCATCGCCGCCCCGCTGACCACCGCCACACCTCTTCGAGCCAGACTCTCGGCCAATTCCCGAATCTGTTCTCTCGTATAGCGCATCGGCCGCCGCGTCCCGACGATCGATACTTTTGGACGATCCAACAAAGAGATCTCTCCCCGATACCAGAAATGGTCGGGAACTTTTTTCAAATGATTGAGTGGTAGCCGACTGCTCTCAATGATAGGGAATTCTGCCATAGATCCTCCGATAGAATTCATCGATGTAGACCGTTTGCACCGAAGAAAGAATGGATCTGGCATGCCTAAGAGCATCCAGAGTAGCCGGGTGGGGGTGCCCGATTGCGATTGCATATCCTCTGTGTTTCGCGATACGAACCGCTTTTTTCAATTGGGCCAGGATCGCCGAACGCTTTTGGACATTATCGAGAAAAATATCACGGGCAATATACGGATCTTTGTAGATTTTCGTAATCCTGCGCACAACAGAATGGCCTGTCGTGCGGCTGTCAACAAAGATGAATCCATTACGTTTCAAATCTATGTAGGCCTTACGCATTGCCGTGTAATTCGAAGTAAAAACACTTCCCGTATGATTGTTGACAAAAATGGCGTTAGGAAAATATTTCCGTATTTCACGGATCCTGGAACCAATCTTTTCACGACTGTCGGTAATCTTCATCGTTTTGGTGAAACTGTTCATCTTTGCACTCGATGACTGCATAGGCAGATGGATCATATAATGCTTCAAACCTCTTGCTAGTTGATAACTGTGTCGATTCATCTGCGAGGGTGGAAAGATCGAGGGAGTGATACGATACGGCAAGGCACGAATCGCAGCCAATTGACGCTTTTGAGAGACATCGTCAATGATAAGAACCAACATCGGTTTCGCTTTCGTGGACTTCGCTTTCGCCGTATTCGAAGATTGGCTTTTCGTTTTTTTGATCAAATCATCCAAGCCGAAACCTGTTTTTTCGAATTTTGGATATTCTTCATACACTTCAAAAGCTTTTTTTGCAATATGCACTTTTGAATGTGCAGTGTTGGAAACGGATTTTTTTTGATGTAAAGTACTTTTTTTTACAATACTATGCCGACTGTTTCCAAGGAAAAAAGCCGCTCCCAACAAAGTGGTCATAATCGCCACGGTAAGAAAAGCGAATAACCACTTTTTTTTCTTCACCTCTTTCTGTTTCTGGCGTTTTTGAGCGGCTCTCTTTCTGCCCGATATACTCTTTTTCTTTCCCGCCACAACTGTCCTCTCTTTTTGTCACAGGTATTTTATCGAAA
>JALWNT010000041.1 GCA_027080995.1 Campylobacteraceae bacterium
CCGTCGACGGGCAGGTCGGCCAGGCTGAAGGCCTGGTCGGGGTTGCCCAGGTTCATCATGATCTCGGTCTTGGGTTTGGGCAGGCCGCTTAGATCGACCTTTTCGATCTCATAGGGCAAAATCCCTTCATAGACGAAACCGGTCTCGCCCTCGGCGCAGCTGACGGTTACCTCCTGGCCGTTTTTCAGCGTCTCGGTGGCCCCTTCGGCGCCGACGACGGCGGGGATGCCCAGCTCACGGCTGACGATCGCGGCGTGGCAGGTGCGCCCCCCTTTGTTGGTGATGATCGCCGCGGCGGTCTTCATGATCGGCTCCCAGTCGGGCGTCGTCGTGTCGGCGACGAGGACTTCGCCCGGTTTGAACTCGTCCAGATGCTGGACGTCGGGGATGTAGTGGACCTTGCCCTGCCCGATTTTGGTGCCTACGGCGCGGCCGGTGACGAGGACTTTGCCCCGCTCTTTGAGATGGTAGATCTCCAGGATCGTACCCTTTTTCTGGGACTGCACCGTCTCGGGGCGCGCCTGGACCATATAGAGGTGGCCGTCTTCGCCGTCTTTGGCCCACTCCATATCCATCGGCTTTTCGTAGCCCGCTTTTTCGGAGTAGTGCTTCTCGACCTTGATGGCGTAGTCGGCCAGCACCATCACGTCGTCATCGGTGATGGCGAAGTGGCTGCGCTCCTCCTCGCTCGTTGGGACGTTTTTGGTGTATTCGACGGCGATGTTGTCGGTGTTGAGGGTGTCGGTGAAGACCATCTTCTTCTCTTTGGTCCCCAGGCGGCGCTTCAGCACCGCACGGAAGCCTTTTTCATAGGTTGGCTTGTGGACGTAGAAGCTGTCGGGGTCGATGGTGCCCTGTACGACGTTTTCTCCCAGGCCCAGCGCCGCGTTGATGAAGATGACGTCGCGGAAACCGGTCTCGGTATCGAGGCTGAACATCACGCCGCTGGCGCCGATGTCGGAGCGGACCATTTTCATCACGACGACGCTCAGGTAGACTTTGGACCAGTCGAAATTGTTGTCGTGCTTGTAGTGGAGGCTGCGGTCGGTGAAGTTGCTAGCCAGGCAGCGGCGGTAGGCGTCGATCAAAGCGTCGTCGCCTTTGATGTTGAGGTAGGTGTCGTTCTGCCCGGCGAAAGACGCTTCGGGGCTGTCTTCGGCGGTGGCGGAGGATCGCACCGCCAAGCTCACTTCTTCCCCGTACTCCTTCTGCAACTCACGATACCCCTCGATGATCTCTTCGCGCAAATCTTCGGGAACCGGCGCCTCCTGGATCAGCTTGCGGCAAGCCGCACCGGCTTTTTGCAAGGCAGTTACATCATCATAATCGAGCCCGTCCAGAATTTCGTGAAGTTTGGGCTCCAGAGCGTTGGCCTCCAAAAAGTGGCGGTACGCCGTCGCCGTGACGGCAAAACCGTGGGGTACGCGCACCCCCTCCCCCGTCAAGTTGCGGTACATTTCTCCCAAAGACGCGTTTTTGCCCCCGACTTCGGGGACATCCTCGATGCCGATCTCTTCGAACCATTTGACAAATTGTGACATTCAGGACTCCTTTTTCTTTTTGCTGTTTGCCGCAGCTTTTTTCTTATTCTTCGCTTTAGCTTTTTTGACTTCACCATTATAAAGCTCGTAATGCTTAGTTTTTCGTTTAAGATGCCATTTTTTTATCGAATTCCACGCCTCTTCGGCGCTGTCGACGATCTCGAAAATCTCCAGATCCTCCGGAGCGATGGTCCCCTCGTCGACGAGAAATTCGAAATCGACCAGCCGCTCCCAGTATTTGCGGCCCACCAGGACCACCGGCATCAGCGGGGTCTTACGGGTCTGCACCAGGGTCAGGATCTCGAAGAGCTCATCCAGCGTCCCGAACCCACCCGGGTAGGCCACCAGCGCGTGCGCCCGCTGGAAAAAGTGAAGCTTCCGAATCGAGAAATAGTGAAACTGAAAGCAGAGCTCCGGTGTGATGTAGGGGTTGGGAAACTGCTCGTGGGGCAGGTGGATGTTGAGCCCGATCGTCTTGGCTCCGACATCGAAGGCCCCGCGGTTCGCCGCTTCCATAATCCCGGGCCCTCCGCCGGTCATCACCATCAGGCGGTTGTCCTGCGGCCCTTCTCCGGCGTTGGCCACCAGGCGCCCGAACTCCCGGGCATCGTCGTAATAGCGGCTGTTTTCCACCATCCGCTCGGCGATGCGCAGCTCGCGCAGCAAGTCGGGATTGTCGTGATCCTTGGCCACCTGCTTCTGGATCTTCTCCAGCTCGGCCAGCGCGGTCTTGCGCTCGCGGATCCGCGCGCTTCCGAAGACGACGATGGTATGCTCCACCCCCGCTTCGCGCAGGGCCAGCTCGGCTTTGAGGTAGTCCAGCTCCAGCCGGACGCCGCGGGTTTCGTCGCTCTTGAGAAAGTCAATGTCCTCCTCGGCGATCTTGTAGGTGGGGCTTTGCATGATCTTTTTGACCAGTTTCCCGGCCTGGGGGTCTTCCCAGGGTGATTTGGGCTTTTCCCAGGGGAGTTCGACGTTTTTGAGGGGGTTTTTTTTCTTCACGGTTGCTCCTTAGATGTGAGATGCGAGTTCGAAGATCGGACGGTAAAAGCCCAGGGCGATGGTCGCCACGCCCAGCAGGGCGATCAGCGCCGCCGCACGGCCCGTGTGCCCTCCCCGGCCGAACCAGAGGGCATAGAGGGCTTTGAGCAGGTTGTTGCTCCCCGCAGCGATGAGGATCGCCGAGGCGACGTGCGCGCCGGCGACGGCGTATTTGCCCGTCAGCAGGGAGAGGACGAAGGGATCGATGTCGGTGAAGCCGATGAGGAAGGAGAGGATCTCCAACCCCACGTTGCCGTAGTGCTTCGTGACGTAGTCGGTCAGGATCATCATCACGACGAACAGCAGGGCGAAGACGAAGGCGGTCCCCAGCTCCAGCGGGTTGCGGTCCTCGGCTTCCACCGGGCCCGCGCTCTGGCCTTTGCCACGCAGCAACAGCGCGGCAAAGCCGAAGCCCGCCAGAGCCAGCAGGGTGAAGGGGATCGCCACCATCTTGGCGATCGTCATATTGAAGATCCCTGCTATGACGATCAGACGCAGATACATCATCGAGGTCGCGGCGACGATGGCGGCGTCGATGACCCGGCTGCCTCCTACGGCCACGGCTTTGCGGGCCAGGACCACCGTCGTCGCCGTGGAGGAGTAGGTCCCCCCGATGATTCCGGTGAGGAAGTAGCCCTTGTGGGGGAAGAAGTAGCGCTGGGCGATGTAGCCGCCGTAGCTGATGGCGGAGATCACCACCACCGCCAGCCAAATCTTGAAGGGCGACAGCGGTAGCCAAGCGGCCACCTGCCGGTCGGGAAGCAGCGGCAGGATCACCGCCGAGAGCAGGACCATTTTGCCAAGGGTCTCGAATTCGTAGGTATCGGCCCCCTGGATGAAGCGGTCGATGGCCCGCTGGGCGTTGAGGACGAAGACGACGGTGACAAAAAGCAGCGCCGGCGCCCACAGCGGCAGGATCTGGCTCAGCGGCCCGAAGGCGTAGACGCAGAGCATCACCACATAGAGCAAGATCCCGGGATGCCCCTCTTTGAGGCGCTTGCGGTAAAAGATGGCGAAGAGCGCTGAAAGCAGGATCATCACGGTGACGTAGGGGATCAGATGCACCGGGTCGATGCGGTAGAAGACGAAGCCCAGCACCCCGATGAAGGTCATTGTCCGCGCCGTACCGAAGAAAAAGTAGCGGTTTTGATCCTTGACGTTCTTTTCCCGGTAGGTCTTGATCTCCAGCCCCACCAGGAAGCTCAAAACCGCCGTGAGGACGAAGTGGACCAGGTCGGCGGGCAGATGGGCGATCATGGGGCGATGAGCCCTCTTTCGTAGCAGACGGGATCGAAGCGGCAGATCACGTCGTCGTCATAGATGAGCAGCTTTTCCTCCTTGCCGGGATACTCCACCTGGGAGAGGAAATGCTTCATCGTATTGATCCGGGTGGTCTTTTTGTCGTCGCTGTGGACCACGTGCCAGGGGGCGAAGACGAAGGAGGTTTTGGCGAACATTTTGTCACGGTATTTGGAATACTTCTTCCACAGCTTCTGGGCCTGGCGGTCGATGGGGCTGATCTTCCACTGCTTAAGGGGGTCTTTTTCCCGTGCCTCCAGGCGCCTTTTTTGCTCCTTTTTGGAGATGTCGAGGTAGTATTTGATGAAGATCATCTCGCTGTGGACCAGCATCTGCTCGAAACTGCCCACCTCTTCCATAAAAGATTCGTACTCCTCCTGGGTGCAAAATCCCATCACCGGCTCGACGCCGGCGCGGTTGTACCAGCTGCGGTTGAAAAAGACCATCTCCCCGCCGCTTGGCAGATGGGGGACGTAACGCTGGAAGTACCAGGACTTTTTGTCGCGGTCGCTGGGCTTGCCCAGGGCGACGGAACGGGCTTCTCTGGGGCTCAGATGCTCCAAAAAGCGTTTGATCGTCCCGTCTTTGCCCGCCGCGTCGCGCCCCTCGAAGATCACACAGACCTTCAGATCCTTTTCGATGACGTGGCGCTGGAATTTCACCAGCTGCACCTGCAGATCGTAGAGCTGTTTTTTGTACTCTTTTTTCTTCATCCCAACCCCTTTTTTCACGGATATGGATCCCTTGCGGAAACCTTCGAAAAACCCCTCTTGACGACAGAGGTTTTTCGCAGGTTTCTGCACCCAATGGCATCGGGGGCAAAGCCCCGCCCATTTAGATGACGTCGATTCCCATCTTCTTGCGGTAGTAGCGGAGCACCGCCATCTTGACCGCATCGTTGAAGACGAACCAGCTAAGCGCATAAGCCCAGAGGAATCCGGCCCACTCCCAGCCGATGGGGGTCACCAGGCCGAAGCCGTAGACACCGATGATCGTACCGATCACCGCGGTCGACCAGGTCGAGACAAAAAGGATCCAGCTCGGCCAGGGGC
>JALWNT010000042.1 GCA_027080995.1 Campylobacteraceae bacterium
ACACCCTCGATCAATTGATACGATCCGGAGTCGACAATCCCGACAGTTCCATCGGTGTCTACGCCGGAGATGAAGAGAGTTATACCCTTTTCGCTCCCCTGCTGGATCCGATCATCCGGGAGTATCATCACTTTGATCCCCGGACACAGCACCACGTCAGCGATATGGATCCCGATCATCTGCAAATCGACAATCCCGACCCCCACAATGCCTACATCCTCTCCACCCGCATCCGTGTGGGGCGCAACCTCCACTGCTTCCCTCTGGGGCCCAATCTCGCCCGCAGAGAACGTCTGATCGTCGAATGCATGATCTCCGACACTCTCAAAACCCTCACCGGAGAGCTCTCCGGTCGTTACTATCCCCTCACGGGACTCTGTGAGGAGGACCGAAAACAACTCATTGAGGATCACTTTCTCTTCAAAGAGGGCGACCGCTTTCTCGAAAGCGCCGGACTCAACCGTGACTGGCCAGAAGGACGCGGCATCTACCACAACGACGACAAAACTTTCCTCGTCTGGGTCAACGAAGAGGATCAACTCCGCATCATCTCTATGCAGCCCGGCGGAGATATCGCTCAGGTATTCACCCGCCTCTCCCACGCCGTTGCCGAACTCCAAAAACGCCTTACATTCGCTTTCGACGAGCGGTTGGGTTATTTGACCAGCTGTCCCACCAACCTCGGAACCGCCATGCGGGCCAGTGTCCATATCCGTTTGCCCAAACTCTCCGAAGATATGGAGAGATTTCGCGCGATCTGCGATCGGCATGAATTGCAAATTCGCGGTATCCACGGAGAACACAGTGAAAGCGAGGGCGGCATCTACGACATTAGCAACCGACGGCGCTTGGGAATCACCGAAGTCGAAGCGGTCCGACAGATGGCCGCGGGAGTACGCGAACTGATCGAGGCCGAAAAAGAGATCTAATCCCATGTCGCTGATCGTCTTCGATATGGATGGAACACTGCTTGACACCCGTATCGATATCACGATCAGCGTCAACTACGTGCGCATGAAAAACCACGCGCTACCGCCTCTGACGCAGGAGCAGGTGGTCGAATATATCAACCGTGACGAGCGCAATCTTCCGCAACTCTTTTACGGTACCGAAACGCCCGATCCGCGGGATCGTAAACTTTTTCGCCGCCACTATCTTCAGCAATGTACGAAACATTTGCGTATCTTTCCCGGCATCGCAACGATGCTGGAAACTCTGCAACGATCTGAAATCCCCATGGCCGTAGCCACCAACGCTTCGAGTCTCTTCGCCCGTCTGATGCTCGAAGCCGCAGGCATCGCACACTATTTCTATGCCGTCGCCGGAGCCGACACGACCGGCACGTCCAAACCCGACCCCTCCATGCTGCATTTTCTGATGCGTCAGATCGGCTTCGATCCGCAAAAGGATCGGGGCTACCTCCTCGGAGACAGCGGCAAAGATATGGAAGCGGCCCGTCGCGCGGGACTTGTCCCCCTCTACGCCGCCTGGGGATACACAAACGGTAGCTGCAAAGCGGATCGATGTCTGCAAACCCCCGAAGCCCTCTTCAAAATACTCAGCATACCCTTATCCACCTTCAAAGAGGAATCGCGACAATGCAACTGACTTTTTTGGGAACCTCCGCCGGTGTTCCGACACGCCGACGCAACGTCTCCGCTCTGGCTCTTCGCCCTCGAGAACTTGGGGAGTGGCTGCTCTTCGATTGTGGCGAAGCGACCCAGCATCAAATCATGAAGAGTCCGCTAAGCCTCTTTCGCCTGAGACGGATTTTTTTGACGCACCTGCACGGCGATCATCTCTACGGACTCTTCGGCCTGCTCGCTTCCCGAGGAATGCTCCAAGCGCAGACACCTTTGGAGATCTACGGACCTCCCGGAACTCGACTGCTTTTGACGACGGTAATGGAGGCAAGTCAACTTCATCTACCCTACCCGCTCGAGATCATCGAAGTGCGCGGTGATGAGCGCTTCGATATTGGATCTTACCGCATCGAGACGGTTCCCCTCTCCCACTCCGTTCCCTGCTACGGATACGTTTACATCGAAGCTCCGCTTCCCGGGCGTTTCAATCCCGAAGCGGCCCGAAGGCTCGGTCTGCCGGAGGGGCCGCTCTACGGCCGGTTGCAACGGGGAGAGAGGCTCACACTCCCTGATGGCCGCCTTGTTACTCCCGGGGATGTTCTCGGTCCGCCGCGTCCCGGTCGACGCATCATCATCGGCGGCGACAATGACCGACCGGAGCTCTTCAAAGATTACGGTGCCGTCGATCTGATGATCCACGAAGCGACCTATACTCAAAGGGATTTCGATCGACTGCCGAGAAAATTCCGACACAGCACCGCCAGACAACTCGGCATTGCCGCCCAACAAATGGGAGTCAAGAGACTGATCGCCACTCATATCAGCCCCCGCTACGACTCTCCCGAACGCGAAGCGGAACTTCTCGAAGAGATACGACATCATTACGACGGTGATGCTTCTATCGCCCACGATTTCATGGAAGTCAAGCTTTAATCTGACAATTTTTATCATGATTGCATGATTTCTATGCTATACTTCTTGACACAAATCAAGAAGAAGGAGCTCAAATGCCCAAAATCAACCGTTATGTAGATATCGACACTGTAGAGAGAGAAGCGAAAAAAGATTACATCGATCGCCACTCTCCTTTCATTCACTGCGACGAGACTGCCAAAAAGGGTGAGAAATTTCCCGTCACCGTCAAAATGGGGAACGAATACAGCCACCCCGACGATTTCGATCATTACATCGCTTACATCCAACTCTGGAACGGCGAAACCCTGATGGGGCAGGCTACTTTCACTCCCGGCTCTCTGGGCAACCAAAAAGAGCATGCCGAAGTAACCTTCTACATCGTTCCTACCGGCAGCAAACTCAAGCTGACAGCTATGGCTTACTGCACCAAGCACGGTTTGTGGGAAGGTACTCCCGTCGAAGTCGCCGTCGAAGAGTAACTCAAACACTCTTTTTCGGGACACTTCCGGTCCCGGGTTTTTTCGTAGATCATTTCCCTCTCAAAGCGAACCATTTGATGACACTCTATATCTTTTCCACGTTTTCCATCTCTGCTTTTATCGAATGCTTCCTCAAAAACAACGGCTACTCATGCAATTGAAGATCACCTCTATTTTCTATTCCGTCCAGGGCGAAGGAACCCATACGGGAACCGCGTCGATTTTCATCCGATTCCACGGCTGCAATCTCTCCTGCTCTTTTTGCGACGACAACCTGCATACAGGTGCCTACCGTTTCATGTCGCCAAAAGAGATCCTTGATGAGATTGCCGCCTATCCGGCCCGTTTCGTCGTGCTGACTGGAGGAGAACCCACCCTCTACTTTCTCAATCCTTTCATCCGTTTTCTTCAAGAACACGGATACTATGTTAGCATCGAAAGCAACGGTTACTGCCTCGAGAATGTCTCCGAAGCGGACTGGATCACCTACAGTCCCAAAGAGTGGGAGAAGCTTTTGCAAGAGGGGTACGATGAGAGCAAATTCATCGTCGCAAAAAACTCACCCCTTGACAAACTTCTCGATTTTCAAAGCGACAAACCTATCTACATCCAACCTCAGAATCTCTTCGACCTCCCCGATATGGAAAACGTCCGCTTTTGTGTTGATCTGGTCAAAAAACATCCACGTTTCCGCCTTAGCGTACAATTACACAAATTTCTAGGTCTGGAGTAGACCGACGTTTCTTGTCGCATCTGCCCCCTATGTTTTTTAGCACAGTGGAGAATTTTTGAGGTAAGATAAGTTGGTGGTTTTTTCAGAATAGAACCCTCTGAATAATGTTTGAGAGGTTTTTAAGAACACTCGATAATCATGAGGGGAAGAGATTTGAGAGGGGATAAAAAACTCCTCTGCCCGATGTCAGAATGTCTCAAAATGCTTTATTACCACAAAAGAAAGGCGCTAATCCATGATGAAAAAGATAAGATACACAAAGCCCCATATCCTGCTTGCTTCCTTAACACTGGGATCCAGCCTGCTTCTTGCACGACCGATCAGCGCACCTTTGGCGGTCTTCGAGTCAACCAAGATACCTCACCGTACCCTCAAAGATGGACCCAGTATTTTCGGTACCCTACCCTTCTTCAATGAATCCAACGCCACTCCTGAAGAGAAAAAAGAGTACAAAAAAATGGTGGAAGATGTCAAAAAGAAGAAAAAAGAGAACGAGAGATACCGTCATAGTAAGGCGATGCAAGTCTTCGAATCCACAAAGATCCACCGTGATCCCGGCGCTGGCCCCAGCCCCGTCCGTGAAGCCTTTGAACAACTCTTCGGCGGCAGCGGTGCCACAGAAGCAAAAGCTCCTGTGACACCAAAGAGACCCAAGAACAAATAAGCCCCATTCTCCATTATATTCCGGACGAAAGGAGAATATCCCTATTCTCCGGAACTTCAAAATTCCGATACATCACTCTCAATGCATCTGGATTAGGAGGGAGTGAATCGATCACTCTGAAAATCCCTTGCCCCGACGTAAAGAGCACAATGAATTCTCACTCAACTCCAAAATGGAATAAATTGAGTGAAAAAGTCAGAATTTACTTCCCATCGTAAATTCGAAGACTGAAGTATCATCCTCTGACTTTTTGTTGATCGGATAAGCGAAGACAAGATTGATAGGTCCGAAAGGAGACTTCCATTCGATCTGCGCTCCCGTCGATGCCCGATCCATCCAACCCTTCTGTGTAACTGTTTTGTAGATGGTATTGCGGATCATTCCATAATCGACAAATCCGGTCAAACGCATATTATGCGTAATCATATCCAAAGGGACACTCGCTTCGATAGAGTTAACCACCATCTGGTTCCCTCCTGCGATGTACTCGTTGCCGGTATCGGGATCGATGTATCTCGGGGAGATCGATCCAGGTGCGAACCCGCGAACACCGTTGCGTGCTCCACCCAATGTATACATCTCAGCCACCGGGGTATATCCGTCGTCATGGATGTATCCCGCATGCAGTTTGTAACGCCAAATCAAATCGTAATCGATCAAATCTTCCATTCCGTAGTAGGCGGCGAATTTCAACTCTGTTTTCCAAAACTCTGCATCTCCACCCAATCCGGCATATTCCAGATTGATCTTGCTGTAGATACCTTCACGCGGAACATAATAGTCGTCCGTATTGTCAAAGGTGAAAGACCCGATAAGTGAAGATTTTTTGTAGGACTCATACGGGTTGGTCCCGTTGACATCCAACGGAGTGTAGTCATGATAATCGACATCGGTATAACTGTATCCGACCGTTGCATGCATGTGTCGGCCGATCTTACGTCCAAAACTGAACCATCCCCCCGTACGGCTAACCGTATAATCGGTCAAGTTTGTATCAGAATCGTAGTCGTATTCATCTTTTGAATCGTAGACACCCATTGAAAGACTAAAAAGGGTATTAAAGACCCGGGGGTCGGTGAAAGAGAGCGCGTAGTTGTGGCTCTTCTGTCCGTAATCCAGGGTCAAAGATCCTGCGATACCAGTTCCGAAAAGGTTACGGTCCGAGACGCTTGCATTGACCATAAATCCATCGTAACTCCCATATCCGACTCCTCCCGAGAGGCTTCCGGTCTGGGCTTCGGTGACTTCGACGATCAGATTGATTTTGTTTTCACTTACCCTTTGCGGTTTGACAATGACTTTGTCAAAGAAACCGGTACGCTGAAGCTCCTTTTTGGTCTCCTCCAAATCGGTATAGTTGTAGAGATCACCCGGTGCCAGATAGATGTAACGTCGAATGACGTAATCGAGTGTCTTAGTGTTGCCGGTGATGATGACATCGTTGATATAAACTTTTTTGCGCGGAACAATTTTGTAGGTAATTGAAACCGTATGATTTTTGGAATCTTTTTTGAAGAGCGGTTCCACCTGGGCATACGCATAGCCGAGATTGCCGATCTTCTCATGAAGCATCTTCAAATCTTTTCGGAGTTTTTTGACGTTGAAAATCTTTCCCGGTTTGAGGTGAAGCTCTTCGTCCAACTCTTTGATGTTCAGACCAGGAACCGTTCCTTGTATCTTGACGGAAGCCACTTTATAGGGTTCCCCCTCGTGAACGACATAAGTGACATCAGCCTTGTAGTTGCTGAAATCGACTTTCATCAGCGGCTCACTCACCTTGGCGTCCAGATATCCATGCTCCAGGTAAGTTTCACGAATCCGCATTTGATCGTAGGGAAGCTGATCGGGCATCGCCGTACCTCCGCCTCCACCGATGATGGGGATCCAGCTGAACCAAGTGCCCTTTTTGTTGACCAGGTTGTCTTCGAGCACGGAACTGCTCAAGTGCTTGTTGCCGACAAAAGTAACTTTGTTGATCTTGATCTTCTGTCCCTTGTTGACATCGAAGGTGATGGCGACGCTGTCATGGACCGGCTGAATTTCCGCTTTGACGGTTGTTCCATAATAGCCGCTTGCCTCGAGAGCCTTAATGATCATCTCTTTGGCATGTTGAACTTTTGCGGGTGTATAAAGATCACCTTTTTTGATTCCGATGACTTCCATCAATTTATCGGCATCATCCACTCCCTTAATCTCTATGTTAGTTATCGGTGCCTTGTGCGGCAACGCTGCATTTAACACCAGAGACGACATACCAATCATCAGCAATATCAGCACTTTTTTTATCATACAATCCAGCCTTCAAGGTTTTCAGAACTGTTCCCGATCTTCCTTTGGGTCGTCTCGGGAAAGTTTTACAAAGGTATAATACCTTTATTTGACTGAGAGATTTTTGACACGAATAAAAACTTTAAAAATCCCCTCTCTAAACTAACATTAAGGAAAAAAGATATGAAAGTAGGAATTGTCGGGCTGGGATTGATGGGAGGATCTTTTGCTTTGGCGCTTCGTGCCTGTTACAATGAAGTGGAAATCCTCGGATACGATCACAACGATCAACACTGCATCGAAGCACTCGAGACCCACATCGTAGATAAGATCACCGACGAACTCGAAGATTTTGCCGACCTCGATCTGATCGTCCTGGCCATCCCCGTCGACGGCATCGTCTCCATCATTCAAAAGCTGACTTTCCTCTCCGAAAATACGACGGTCATGGATTTCGGAAGTACCAAAAAAGTCATCGTCGACTCTGTTCCCGAATCCATCCGTAAAAACTTCATCGCCGCGCATCCGATGACCGGAACGGAAAAATCCGGACCCTCCGCTGCATTTTCCGATCTCTATCGGGGAAAAGTCGTCGTACTGTGCAACGTCGAAGAGAGTGGAGAGACTCAGCAGAAACTTGCCAAAAAGATTTTTACCGATTTGGGGATGAAGATTTTTTATATGGATGCCCAAGAACATGACCGGCACGCCGCCTTCATCTCCCACATGCCTCACGCTATGAGCTATGCCCTTGCCAACGCCGTCATGAAACAGGAAAACCCCAAAGCGATCATCGCACTTGCCGGCGGAGGGTTCCGGGATATGAGTCGCATCGCAAAAAGTTCTCCTGATATGTGGACCGATGTCTTCCGTCAAAACCGCGACAATCTGATCCTTGCAATTGAATGCTTCAAAGGAGAGTTGGAACGGTGTGAAACGATGGTCGCCCAGGAACGTTGGGACGAACTTTACCGTTGGATGCAAAAAGCCAACGGACTCCATACGATTCTATGAAGATCTCCACCAACTGACAATCGATGGCTTCAGGTTACAGCTGAAAGCCGGTCATTCAGACTGAAAGACGACTTCTACCTTTATCCTCACCCCAAACCTGATTCAAGGTCTAGAGTTAGAACCTCCCACAATGTGACAGAAGCACTGATTTACTGAAATGACAGCAGTCTTTATTACTTCTCATCAAGAGTTTTTCGGTGATCTTTCTTCCGATCGTTCGAAGACGTGGGCTTTACGGATCCCCTATTCGGGACTCTAAAGGTATCATAATGATCAAAATGTTAAGATAGATAAGTTATTAAATTTTCTTAATAATTATTATTTATCAAGATAATACAGGAGTGAAAATTATGATTTCTGCACGTCGATCCTTTCTCGCATTCCTCGCTCTCGGAAGCAGTCTATGGGCTTTTAAAATTGATCCCTTCCCGAAAGATGGTTCCCTAAAAGATATCTTTAATACCAATTGTCTCCAGATGACCCAATCCCAGCAGATGCTCAAAGCCTATATCATGAAAGGCCTCAATAGCACTTTCGATGATCCGAACGGAAACCTGAAACGCGCCATTCCCGCTTACGATCGTCGTTTCACAAAAATCCGAGAATATTTCCAAAAGCGACTTCCCGATCATCCCGAAGCCGTCAAAGCCTTCAATGAAGCTCAAAAGATCTGGAACGAAAGCAAAAAAATTCTCCAGGAACCGCCGACCAAAGAGCGTGCCCTGAAACTCAAAACCAACTTCAACCGCATGATTCCCCTCCTTCTACAGGGGTCGAAGCCTGCAGCCAAAGGAGGCCTCGAACTTCTTTCTCTGACCGGAAAACTCTGTCGGGGACCTATGAAAATCACCATCGACTATCTCCTCAAACTCTGGGGGGCTTCGATGCCGGATTATCAGGCGGATGTCGAGAACATCATCGATAACTTCCACAGCAATCTCAAAAAACTGGAGGCCAATCCTCTCAACAACGAGCGTACCCTCAAGCTCCTCGAACAGGCACGAAAAGGTTTTCTCTTCTATGAAATGATGTACAACGCAAAAACCCGCTACATTCCCAATCTTCTCTCGCGAAAAGCCGACGACAACTTCAAGATCATTCGAGCCATTAAAGCAGAATATAAAAAACAGTTGCATTGAATCTGGGTCCTGAACTCGAGTTGATCCTTCAGGATCGGAAAGTGTGATTGAGGGCTCTGAAAAATATCCGTCATTCCAGGCTTGACCCGGAATCCAGGGCATTGAATATCCATAAAACCGTGGATCCTGAATCAAGTTCAGGATGACACAAACGTAACCCTTGGGTTTTTCAGAGAGCTCGATTTTTATTGAAGGCTCTGAAAAACCCCTCTGTCATTCCGGGCTCGACCCGGACTCCAGAGCTTTAAATGCCCACAAAACCGTGAATTTAGCTTGAATCAAGTTCAGGATGACGAAGAGGAAACTTTTTAATTTTTCAGAGCACTCTCTTAGAAGTGTACTTCGCTTTCGCCCAATGAGCGAAGCGAAAAAATGAAGAAGATTTACATTTTTGATGCGACGTAGTCGGCAAGTTCGAGCAGGCGTCCGGAGTAACCGAACTCATTGTCGTACCAGGCCAGGACTTTGACCATCTTGCCGTTGAGTACCTGGGTAGAGAGGCCGTCGATAATGCTGGAGTGAGGGTTGCCCAGGATGTCGGTAGAGACGAGCTCTTCGGTGCTGTACTCCAAGATACCCTTCAACTCACCGTTGGCCGCTTTTTCAAAAGCTGCGGAGAGTTCCTCCTCCGTCGTCTCTTTGGCAAGGTTGGCGACGATCTCGGTGATGGCGCCGTCGGGAGTGGGAACCCGCAGGGCCATCGCGGTCATTTTGCCTTTGAGTTCGGGCAGAACTTCGACGGTCGCTTTGGCGGCACCGGTTGTCGTCGGGATGATGTTGATCGCGGCGGCGCGACCTCGGCGATGCTTGCCGGGTTTTTTCTTGTCGATGGTGACCTGGCTGGAGGTGTAGGCGTGAACGGTGGTGACGTGCGCGTCGACGACGCCGAAGTTCTCCTCCAGGACTTTCATCGCGGGAGCCAGAGAGTTGGTGGTACAGCTGGCGTTGGAGATGACGTGATGCTCTTCGGGCTTGTACCAATCCTGGTTGACCCCGAGAACGACGGTGAGGTCCACGTTTTTGCCGGGGGCGGAGATCAGGACCTTTTTGGCTCCGGCTTCGAGGTGCTTGGCGGCACCGTCACGGTCGGTGAAGTGTCCGGTACACTCCAGAACGATGTCGATATCGTTCTCTTTCCAGGGGAGCTTGGCGGGATCACGCTCGTCAACGATCGCGATGCGCTGGCCTCCGACGGTCAGAGAGCTGTCGTCGTATTCGATTTCCGCGGGAAATTTCCCGTGGACAGAGTCGTACTTCAGCATATAGGCCAGATCTTCGGGGGTACCGCTCCCGCCGTTGGCGTAGACGATTTCCACATTTTCGGGGCGTTGGGTGACGTAATGCCACAGGACCATCTTTCCGATGCGTCCCAACCCGTTGATCGCTACTCGTTTTTTGCTCATTTTCTCTCCTTCGTGAAATTGGATAACGTATTATCTTAAAAGAAACATAATCAATGATTAATGCAGTCTCACGAAAGGCCCTGCCTTTTCTCCAGAGGGGCAAAAAGACGTGCCGTATCCAGACCGAAAAAGCTTTTCCATTCCCGGTAGAGATCCGGGAAATGTTTCGTCAAGATCCAGGGGCTTTGGAAATAGAGCTCCGTCACTACGGCGAAAAACTCCGCTTCGTCGGTCGCCGCGTACGCCCCCAAAAGCGCATATTTGCCCCAATCTCTATTTTTTCGGGCTTTGGTCTGCAACGCCTGAAAGCGCCGGTAAAGGACACGAGCCCATTCGTCGGTGCGTGAGCGCTCCAACGGAGGGACTCCGTCCATCATCCCGTCTTCGAAATCCAGCACATGCGCAAGCTCATGCACCACTACGTTGTTGTGACGCAGGTGGTAAGCCTCTTTGCGGGCGTCGTTCCAGGCGATCACCACCGTATCCCCCGCCGACTGCCCTTCGAGGATCACCCGCTCTTTGCGGTAGATGCCTCCGTGAGCGCGCAAATCTTCATACAGAACCTCACTGGGATAGATCAGAATCGTCCGCAGCACTTCGTAACATTCATCCGGGATTTTCAGGACCATCAGACAGGCATAGAAAGAGATGACCGCTTTCATCTCTTCCGTTACGGTGATTTTCACCCCTCGAAACTCTTTGGTCGCCAGGAAATAGAGGATTTTTTGATGCAGGATCTTTTTCAGAGAGTCGTCGAGAAGGCGATAGTGGGGTATTTGCTGCAAATACGAACGAAGCTCCGCGGGAAAAGGGCTTGTTTCTATCCGCTTTTTCAGGCGTAAACGCCGAAAATAGAGCCACGCCTGCCAGGAAAGAAAGAGCAGAAGCAGAAGCAGAAGGAATTGCATCAATGCCAAATAATAAAACACGACTCCCTCCTTCTGCGGAATCCTTTCTCATCGTCAGTGCGGATTATCCCCAACTCCGACTTAAGCGGCGGCGCCTTTTCAGCCCCCATGCGCTATAATCGCGCCAAAATCCAAGCATCAGGAAAAGCAGTGAGAACACATTATTGTGCTGAAATCAGCGAAGAGTACATCGGCGAAGAGGTCACCGTCGCCGGCTGGGTCGCCAGCCGCCGAGACCACGGGGGCGTCATCTTCATCGACCTGCGGGACAAAGACGAAGTCGTCCAGCTCGTCTGCGACCCCGCCGACAGCGAAGAGGCCCACCGCGTCGCCGAGGAGGTCCGAGACCAGTATGTCCTCGTCGCCACCGGCAAAGTCCGCCCCCGCGGTGAAGGGCTCGAAAACCCCAACCTCAAAACCGGTAAAGTGGAAATCGTCGTCCACTCTCTGGCGATCGAAAACCGCTCCAAACCGATGCCTTTCGATCTGGGAGATGAAAAGGTCAACGAAGAGATCCGCCTCAAATACCGCTACCTCGACCTGCGCACACCCCGGATGCACAAAATTTTCCAACTGCGCTCCACCGCGGCCATCGCCGCACGCAACTCTCTCGCGGAGATGGGCTTTCTCGAAGTCGAAACCCCCGTCTTGACCAAGTCCACACCCGAGGGGGCCAGAGACTACCTCGTCCCCAGTCGTGTCTGGCCCGGGGAGTTTTATGCCCTACCCCAGTCTCCCCAGCTCTTCAAGCAGCTGCTGATGGTCAGCGGTTTCGACCGCTACTTCCAGCTTGCCAAATGCTTCCGGGATGAAGATCTCCGTGCCGACCGCCAGCCCGAGTTCACCCAGATCGACGTCGAAATGAGCTTCATGGATCAGGACAAAATCATGGAGGTCGCCGAGCGGCTGATCCGCGACATCTGGGCCGCCTGCGGCTTTTGGGAGAAGCTGCCCAACATGTTCCCCAGAATGACCTACAAAGAGGCGATGGAGACCTACGGCTCCGACAAACCCGACCTGCGCTTCGACCTCAAAATGGTGGATGTCATCGACATCTTCGAGCGCTGCAGCAACGAAATCTTCAGTACCATCGCCAAATCACCGAAGAAAAACCGCATCAAAGCCCTCAAGGTCCCCAACGGCGACAACATCTTCTCCAAACGCCAGATGAAAGGATTCGAGGATTACGTCCGCAAGTTCGGCGCCCAGGGGTTGGGATACTTCCAGATGAAAGAGGAGGGCCTCAAAGGACCTCTGACCAAATTCTTCAGCGAAGAGGACCTGCAGGCGATCATAGACCGCTGCGGCCTCGAAGTGGGTGACGTCGTCTTCTTCGGCGCCGGGGAGAAGAAGGTGGTCCTCGACTATATGGGCCGCTTCCGCCTCTACCTCGCCGAGCTGATGGAGATCGTCCCCAAGGACGTGCACAAGTTCGTCTGGATCGTCGATTTCCCGATGTTCGAGCTCGAAGAGGGCAAGCTCAAAGCCTTGCACCACCCCTTCACGATGCCCAAGCTCAGCGACAAAGGCACGCTCGACTACGACGACATCGAAGAACTCGAATCGGCCGCCTACGACCTGGTCCTCAACGGAACCGAGCTGGGCGGAGGCTCCCTGCGTATCCATAAGCAGGAGATCCAAAAAGAGGTTTTCGAACTGATGGGAATCTCCGAGGAGGAGGCGCAGGAGAAATTCGGCTTTCTCCTCGACGCCCTGGAGTACGGCGCGCCTCCGCACGGCGGTTTCGCGATGGGCTTCGACAGGATCATCATGCTCCTGGCGGGTACCGACAGTATCCGCGACGTCATCGCTTTCCCCAAGACCCAGAAGGCCCAGTGTCTGCTCACCCACGCCCCAAGCCCCGTGGACCCCGAGCAGCTCAAGGAACTCCACATCCGCCTGCGGCAGCGCCCTACGGCGGAGTAAGCACACCTATTTTTGAAAAAGGAAAACAGCATGGCAAAAAAACTCTTCCTCATCATCGGGGCCCCCGGCTCCGGCAAGACGACCGACGCCGAAATCATCGCCGAACGCAACCCCGACACGATCGTCCACTACTCCACCGGTGAAATGCTCCGCCAGGAGGTCGCCAGCGGCAGCGAACTGGGCAAAGAGATCGACAGCTACATCTCCAAGGGCGCCCTCGTCCCCCTCGAGATCGTCATCAACACCATCGTGGGCGCCGTCAAAAACGCCCCCAAAGAGATCGTCCTCATCGACGGCTTCCCCCGCAGTACCGAGCAGATGAAAGCACTTGATGAGATCCTCAAAAAGGAAAAAGATGTAAAACTCGCCGCCGTCATCGAAGTACGTGTCAGCGAAGAGGTCGCCAGAGAGCGGATCCTCGGCCGCGCCGAAGAGGCGGAAGTCAAGCGCAGTGACGACAATGAGGAGGTCTTCAAGCATCGAATGAAGATCTATCTCGATCCCCTGCCCGAGATCGAAAAGTTCTACGAGAGCAAGGGATTGCTCAAAGTCATCGACGGCGAACGCCCCATCGAGCCCATCGTCGACGAAATGGAAGCGTTCATCAAAGCCAAAGCTTCCGAAGCCTGAAACACGGCGAAAACAAAACGATGAGAGGGAAACGGGTATGAAAATCCGTTCCCTTTTCACCAACAGCGGAGGTATCCTCTTCTCCCGCATCTTCGGATTCGTGCGGGATCTGATGACGGCGTCGATCCTGGGGGCCAACGTCTACAGCGACATCTTTTTCGTCGCCTTCAAACTCCCCAACCTCTTTCGCCGAATCTTCGCAGAGGGGGCCTTCGCCCAGAGCTTTCTGCCCTCTTTCATCGCCAGCCGCTACAAGACGATCTTCGCCGCACGGATTCTGCTGACCTTTCTGGGGATCATCGTCGTGTTGGCGCTGCTGGTAGACCTTTTCGCTGCACCTGTCACCCGTCTCATCGCTCCGGGCTTCGATCCCACCGCTACGCTCCTAGCCGCCAAATATGTGGCGATCCAGTTCTGGTATCTGCCGCTGATCTTCGTCGTCACCTTTTTCGGAGCCCTGCTGCAGTACAAAGAGCACTTCGCCACCACCGCCTTCGCCACGGTGCTGCTCAATATCGCCATCATCGGCGCCCTGCTGCTGAGCCGGGGAATGGAGAAAGAGCGGATCCTACTGATTCTCAGCTACAGCGTCCTCGTCGGCGGAGCGCTCCAGGTGCTGGCGCATCTGATCATGGCTCGGCGCTTTCGATTGCTGCGGATGCTGGGAATCGGCCTTGCCTCATTGGAGGCCCACAGCCGCAAAGTGGCCGAGGATACCCGACGCTTCTACAAAAACTTCTTCCCGGCCATCTGGGGCAACTCCACGGCCCAGGTGATGGCCTTTCTCGACACCTGGCTCGCCTCCTTTCTCGTCAGCGGCTCGATCAGCTACCTCTACTACGCCAATCGAATCTTTCAGCTACCTCTCGCCCTCTTCGCCATCGCCCTGAGTACCGCCCTCTTCCCCTCCGTGGCCAAACGGATCAAACACAAAGATGAAGCCGGTGCGCTTCGCGAGATGAAACGGGGATTTTGGATCCTGCTCTTTCTCCTCTCTCTGGCGACCGTCGGCGGTATCATCTTCAGCACCGAGATCATCTGGCTGCTTTTCGAGCGCGGAGCCTTCAGCCGTACCGATACCCTGGCTACCGCCCAGGTTTTGCAGATGTATCTGCTGGGGCTGCTGCCTTTCGGTCTGGGCAAGATTTTCAGTCTCTGGCTCTACTCCCGCCACGAACAGATGAAAGCCGCCAAAATCGCCACCTGGTCTCTGGCCGGTTATGCCGTGGCGGCTTTCGCCCTCTTTCAGCCGCTGGGAGCGGCGGGGCTGGCTCTGGCCAGTACGTTTTCGGGATTTGTAAGCTTTAGCCTGCTCGTACGAGCTTTTGGCAGGGAAAAGCTCTGGGCCTTTTGGGAGCGAAAATATGTGATAATTCTCTTAGCGAGCCTCCTGGTCGCCGGAGTGCTGATGTGGGGGTTCCACCTTCTTGCCCTGCGCTATTTGGGAGTATGAGATGAACGATTATGACACCGCCGCCCGCTGGATCGCCGAGAGTCGAAAAGCCGTCGCCTTTACCGGTGCCGGGATCTCCGTCGAAAGCGGAATCCCCACCTTCCGAGGCCCCGAGGGGCTCTGGAGCCGCTACGATCCCAAGGTGCTGGATCTGGGCTACTTCTACGAGCATCCCGCAGAGTGTTGGAGAGTGATCAAAGAGATTTTTTATGACTACATGGGGGCCAAAGCCCGCCCCAACACCGCCCACAAACTCCTGGCCGAGCTGGAGAAACGGGGAAAACTCCAAGGTGTTATCACCCAAAACATCGACAATCTCCACCAAGAAGCCGGCAGCCGAAATGTCGTGGAATTTCACGGTACGGCCCAGACGCTGCTTTGCACGAAGTGCGGAGACCGCACCCCCTTTAGCGAACACGATCTCAATCAGCTGCCGCCGTTTTGCAAAAAATGCGGAGGCCTGCTCAAACCCGATTTCATCTTCTTCGGCGAAGCGATCCCGCCCCAGGCTTATCAGGCATCTATGGCCCTGGCCGAAGAGGCCGATCTGCTCCTAATTATCGGCACCACCGGCGAAGTGATGCCCGCATCGATGATCCCCTACGAAGCGAAGCAAGCCAAAGTCATAGAGATAAACGTCGAACCCTCCGCTTATACGGAAAACCTCACCGATCTCTTCCTACGTTCACCCGCGACAGAGGCCGCTCACAAACTGGCCGAAAGACTCTCGATCTCTCTCAACTAACTTCGTGTTCTGTGTTCCGTACTCCAAACAGAAACGTTGAAAACGAACAAAACCCAAACTCAAAAAACGAATGACGAATAACGAAATGCTCAGCGGCGGAGTTTCAACGTTACCGGAGCGTGATCGCTGCCGGTGATCTTGTCGAGAATGTCCGCATCGACGATCCGATCCGCCAAATCTTCAGAGACGAAAAAATAGTCGATCCTCCAGCCGACGTTCCTCTCACGTGCTTTGGTTCGCATCGACCACCAGCTGTAACGCTCGGGCTCGTCTCCGTGAACGTACCGAAAGGTATCGACGTATCCCGCGGCGATCAGTTTGTCGATCCAAGCCCGTTCGATGGGAAGGAAACCGGAAATCTCTTCGTTCTCTTTGGGGCGAGCCAGGTCGATCTCCCGGTGTGCGGTATTGACGTCACCGCAAAAAACGATCGATTTCCCCTCTTTGCGTAGTGTTTCGATCCGCTGAAAGAAACGGTCGTAAAACTCCATTTTATAGATTAGGCGCTCTTCGCTGCGTTTGCCGTTGGGAAAATAGACGTTGAAAAAAGCGATGTTGTCAAAGTGGATCTCGTTGATCCGCCCCTCTTTGAGAATATCCACCTCGTAGCAAGGAGAGTAATAATCCGGCTCCAGATCGGTATAGAGTGCGACACCCGATTGCCCCTTTTTGTGGGATGAGCTGACGTAAAGATGCCGATAGCGGTGCGCGAAGAGATCGTCGGGCATCTGCTCCGCTTCGGCTTTGATCTCCTGTAGGCCCAATATATCCGGGACCTCATCGTCGATCCATTGCAATGCCTTCTTTTTTGCTACGGCTCGTATGCCGTTGACGTTCCAGGAGATAAAATAGTAGTGCTCTTCGTTCATTCTTTTCCTTCCGTTTTTTTGCTTTGACTCTTCGCCTCTTTGGCTCTCTTCATCGCTTTGCGTTTTGCCGGGCTGATATATTTGTCGTGCCCCAGCGAAAGAATCTCGATCATCACTTCGGCGACACCGGGACGATCGAGGCCGATCCGGCGTGCGGCTTCATCGCTCAGATCGATCTCCCGCCCTTTGACGTAGGGACCCCGATCGTTGATCGTGACGACGACACTCTTTCGGGTCGAGAGCAGTGTCACCCGCACTTTCGATCCGAAGGGAAGCGACTTATGCGCCGCGGTGAGCTCTTTGTTGTGAAAGGTCGCTCCCGTCGCCGTCAAACGCCCCTCCCACTCCGGGCCGTAATGCGACGCCACAGCGATATAACGTTTTTTCACTTTCCAGGTCGGCTGCTGTTGCGCACATCCCGAGAGCACCAGGAGCAACGCCCCGGCTATCGCAAGAATCACACCCTTTCCCTTTTGCACTGTTTCCCCTTTTTTTCGATATTCTATCCATGTATTTTATCCCAAATCCTTCACCGAAAGGAGAGTACAGTGGCAGACAGAGACCGGGAAAAATGGGATCGGAAATATCGGGAAAATCCGATTTTGCGTGAAGAACGCTCTCCTTGCCGATGGCTGGAGGAGTATGTCCCGGAGGGAGATGGAAAATCGGTTGCGCTGGATGTCGCCTGCGGAACGGGTCGCAATACGCTCTGGCTGGCCCGACACGGGTGGTACGTCGATGCCGTGGATATCTCCCCCGTCGCTCTGGATATTCTAAAAGAGCGTGCCAAAGAGGCGCATTTGGATGAACGAATCGCCTGCCGTCTCGTCGATCTCGACCGTTTCGAAGCTCCCCGATCCGACTATGACCTTATCGTCGAAACCAACTATCTCGATCGTCCGCTGATTGCCGATCTGCAAACGCGGGTGCGTCCCGGTGGATATTTCATCGTCGATACCTATCTCGATCATCCCGACAACGAACGCGAAACTTTTCAGTCGGATTTCCTTCTCCAGGCGGCGGAACTTCCTCTACTCTTTGCCGACTGGGAGATCCTCGCTTATGAGGAGTATCCCAACGAAGATGAAACGCACCGAATGATGAAAGCCGGAATCGTTGCAAGAAAATTGCCGACTCTTTTCGAGGAGGAGTGAAGACGCCGCTCTTTATCCACTGAAATCCTGGACGATCCTCTCCAACGCTTCGAAGGTCCGTTTGACCGAGTCGATCTTCACCCGTTCCCGGACCGAGTGGGGATTTTCGATGGTCGGGCCGATGGAAGCCATCTCGAGGTCCGGATATTTCTGCGCAAAAACCCCGCACTCCAAGCCGGCGTGAATCGCTCGCACCGACACCCGAGGAAACTCTTTTTCCAGCAGGGTCACAATCCGCTCGACGAAGGGGCCCCGCCTCGGTCTCCAGGCCGGATACCCCTCTTCGCGCCGGACCGCAAAGCCGTAGCGTCCCAAGAGAGCCTCCATCCGCTCGGCAAGCGCTTCGAACTCCGGGTCGCTCATCGCCCGAAGGCTGTACTCGACGCGGCAGCCCTGCGCACCCCACTCCACCCGAGCGAGATTGAGGCTGCTTTCGGGGATGGCCAACTCACTGTTTTCTTCCACCACACCGTGG
>JALWNT010000043.1 GCA_027080995.1 Campylobacteraceae bacterium
AAAGAGGAGGGAGTCGAGTTTGAATTTTACACCTCCCCCAAAGAGGTATTGCGCAACGAGCACGGCGAAGTGATCGGGGTGGAGATGGTCAAGACCCGGCTGGGAGAGCCCGACGCTTCGGGACGTCAGAGGGTCGAGGAGATTCCCGGCAGTGAATTTACCGTCCCCGCCGATGTGGTGATCTTCGCTCTGGGCTTTGACCCCGTCGCCTACCCCTTCCTCGCCGAAAACGGCATCGAGACCGACAAGTGGGGCGGCATCGTCGTCGACGAAAACTACGAAACGACCAAAGCGGGCGTCTATGCCGGCGGCGACTGCCATCGCGGAGCCGACCTGGTCGTCACCGCCGTACGCGACGGCCGGGAAGCCGCCCGTGCGATGGCCAAAAAGCTCATCGCCGGTCAATAGAAGCCTTTGGGCCGTAGGTTTGGCACGGCCGAACCTACGCCAAAAATCTAAAAAGTAGATGATGACATTCCACCTTTCCCCCTTTTACCGATCCGCCATCGATGCCTGCCGTAAAGCGCAGAGGCTGCTCAGCTCGGAGTTGACACCCTCTCTTTTCGAAAAAGAGGGCTTTGTCGGCGCCGGAGGGGATCTGAGCAGCGGGATGGATATGGCGGTGGAGAAGCTTCTGATGGATGCTTTGGGAAGTTTCGGCTCTTTCGATTCGGAGGAGTCGGGCCGGGTGGGAGAAGGGGAGTCGACGATCATTCTCGATCCTCTCGACGGAAGCGCCAATGCGCTGAGCCGCTTCCCCTATTACGGGATCTCCATCGCCCGCCTGGACGGTGAGGGAATCCTCAAAGAGGCGCTGGTGTGCAACCTCGCCAACGGTGATCTCTTTTTGATCGATTCCGGAGGCAACCCTCTCAAAGGAGATTTGGCTTCGGAACGCTTCAAAATCCCGGTGCCTCCGCCTCGCCCCGAGATCGGTCTCTTTGAGAAAGCCTACGCTCATCCGGCGATCGTCGCGGCTTTGGATGCGGAAGGATTGAAGTTCCGCTCACCCGGAGCTGTGGCTCTTTCTCTGGCCTATGCCCGCTACGTCAATTATATGCTCTTCGTCGGTTCGTTCAGGATTTACGATTTCGCTGCAGGCTTGGCTCTGTGCAAAGGTCTTGAACTCATCGTCGAAGAGGATTACGTCATTGTCGCCCGCGATCCCGAGGTCGCCGGAAAACTGGACAAAATCGTCCGGGAACGATCGGCTGAGAAAGTATGACGCTCGATTGATCTCAGAGCGGATCAGGGTACGGCTGCGGTTTACCCAGATAGAAGCCCTGGGCAGAGTCGATACCGATACGCTTGACGGTTTCGAGGACTTCGGCGCAGTGGACGAATTCGGCGACGGTCTGCATTCCGATTTTGTGAGCGAAACTTACGATGGCCTCCACAACGGCTCGGGCATTTTCATCCCGATGAATGTTTTGGATGAGGGTCCCGTCGATCTTGATAATATCCGCTGCGATGCGAGTCATATAGTAAAAGTTGGCATAGCCGCTACCGAAATCGTCGATGGCGATCTTTCCGCCGAGCCTTTTGACCTCATCGACAAATCCCATGATGATCGGATCGTCGAGGACTTCCTGATTCTCTAGTATCTCGAAGATCAGATTACAGCCACTTTCCAACTTTCGAAGTCGATCCAAGAGGAAATGCCGGGTTTCATCATTGAGAATGTCGTCGGTTTCGATGTTGAGAGACAAACAGTAACCGGTAGAGGCTTGACGTTCAAGAGCCTGCTCGATCATGAGTCGTGTTATCTCCGGATACTGACGTGTTTTTTTCGCTATGTCTAGAAAGTCTGCCGGTCCGATGACGGTACCGTCGTCACAGAGCATACGCGCCAGACACTCATATTTACTGACTTTTCCGGACTTTAGATCATAGATCGGTTGGTAGTAGGGTACGATGCGGTGATCTTTGATGGCTGCATTTATCATCTCCGCCATGTGAAGATTTTTTTGGATGTTTTTTGAAAACTGTTTCTCTTCATCGTAAAGTAGATAATCCACGTGGATGCGTTGTGCATGTTTGAGTGCAAGATCGGCATGGGTGAGGCTCTCGGCGCCCTCGATCCGTGCCGCACCCATTGTGACAGTGATCGTGACGGCCTGGTCGTCATATTCGACGATCTGCTGTTTTAAATAACTCGAAAACTCCTCCAACCAATTCAAAAGTTTTTTTTCGCTACCTATTCGGTTTGTTATGACAGCATACCCGTCGGCGGGAAGTTTATAAAGATCTCCTTCATGACGATCGAGGTAGCTATCGATACTTTCGGCTACAGATCGTAGAATGGAATCTCCCAATGAAAATCCAAAAAAATCGTTCAAAGAGGTAAAATTGTCAATATCGATTAAAATAATATAGCGGCCTATCGCCTTCTCCAAGCTACTTATCAATTTCAAACGGTTGGGCAAACCGGTTAAAGTGTCGGTATAGGCTTGTTTCAATATTTCGTTCGTTTTTTCTTCAATGCGTTGTTTAAGGCGTAAATTTAGACTCTCCAGTTCTCGTGAAACGGTATTGGAGAGATGCGCAAGCGCTTTAACACGATCTTGTTCGCTATTGCCGAGGAGATCCCATTCCAAAATGGCGCTCTTGCGTTTTTCATGCGATTCCGATAGCGCCAACATACTTATGGATTGATTCAAAAATTGCGTTTTCCCGTGGGAGTAAAAAAATTCCCCGTAAGTGAAAAAACCGCTTACGGGACCCAAGGCTTGAAGGGGCAAGAGCTCCGCTTTGATCTCTTCCCCCATAAAATGGCGGCGGGCCATACAGGAGTAGAGGAAAACACTCTCGATTGGTTGTTGATTCAATTCTATAGCGTTCTCGACACCGTTTTGACGAATCAATTCCGCATTGCCCACACCGAAACGAACGGACTCACCTTCGGTGATATTTCCGGCGAAGCTCAAGGAACCGTCAGGAAAGGTTTGGGTCACTGCCCGCCCTACGGTAACGTTGGGTCGATCAAGTATCAGAGAAAACTCGATCCCGCTTGCCGGGAGGCGCTGAGCAACTTCTTTGCCTAAATAATGGGCATAGATATTGTAGGCAGGTTTGTTGTCGATTTCATAAACCCGATTTTCCCGACTTTTTGTCACCAGCATCCGTTTGCCGACGGGAATCCAGTCGAAGCTGTAGCGAGAGTAGACTAAAAGATTTGGATTGTCGAGGGCCACACCGACGGCACCGTCGCTCGTCCATTCGGTCGCGGTAAAGACAAATGTTTCACGAAGCCTGCCGTTGTCTCCCGCCATTCCTCCGGAGATGGTGACTTCCGGGGCATAATGGTTGAAACCGAGTAGAAAATTCTCTCCATTGGTATGCAACCCGTCGGTAAATGCGATGACCGCGCGTGTAGTTTCGCTGACCAACGCTTGGGCCAGACGCTCTCCGGTTTTTTTAAAATCATTGTTCTCATTTCTTACCAATACGCTACGCAAACGGGTATGATCAAATTGGGAGAAAGCGAGCACGGTATTTCCCGCTTTGACAGCTTCCGCGTTGATAATGGCACCATCCGTGGTTGTACCGAGGATCTGTGCTTTTGGAAATCGTCCATGTAAGAGCCTTTGGATTTCTTCGACGGATTTTTGAGAGGGATTTCCCAGGAATACTTGGATCAGCAATCGCTCGTTGTCGTGGAGATTGTGAGTTTTACAGAAGGCATCTAACTTATCTACCTGTTTTTCATATAAATATAGATTCGTCTTCATTGTATTCTTTAGAAAATTTATATTGATTCAAGCTCAAGCAAATAGTATGGATATATTTTTTCATTAGATATGTCTTTTCTATTAAATGTAGATTTAATTATTATTTAAAATTTATATTATACAATTCCCAATCCTTTTATATGATAAATAAATTGTATTAGATTGGCGTCACATTTTACGTCACATCGATGAATGATATCTATTAAGATTATCGATTTGATGTAACATAACCGAAATCCCCAAAATCTCAAGAGACCTTGCGGGTGTGTCTCTGTTTCTGACGATCATTCCAGCTGATTGAATATCAACACTTTTAACATTATTTTTTTGAATCATTCGAGATGGGAAAATAGAAAATATTATACTTTAATGGAAAGAGAATGAGAGTATGATTATTATAATTCGTATAATTTTTGTATGGATTACAGTTGTGGTATCTATCCATGCTATGGTAATTGTAAAACCGCTTCTGCAAGTAGAACCTATTCTTGGGAAGTCGAAGATTTTTATTGATCGGAATCAGACGGTAACTATCTTTGACATTTATCATCAAAAGTTTCATGCTGTACAGAGAGATCGTATTGGATTCGGATACGCTCCACGCAGTGTTATTTGGATCAAAATAGAACTCCATAACCCACACAATTACTCCATTCGGAAAATTCTTGAATATGCTGATCCTCTCACGATGCAAGTGCTGCTCTATGACGGGCAGAGCAAAAGAGAGCTCTATCGGGGCGGTATCTCTTATGGTTCGGTCCTAAACAGAATCAATCCCTCGTTTCCCATTCTGCTTGAAGCTCACGAAACGAAAATCTATTATCTGAAAGCGCTTTCATCGATTACCTCACTCACAGTTGATCTTGAATTATGGAATGTTGATGCTTTTTATCAACACGAGATCCGACATCAGGTAATCTTGGC
>JALWNT010000044.1 GCA_027080995.1 Campylobacteraceae bacterium
GGTCCCGGACGGTGATCACCTTGTTGGCGTTGATGACGTGGGGGGAGAAGGGGATCTCGATGCGCCCCGACTTGATGGCGTTGTAGACCTGGCGCCAGAGGGTGTCGGCGGGGTCCTCGAAGACCGAGTCCAGGAGCGCTTCGACCATTTCGCCCAGATGCGCCTCCTCCTCTTCGTCGCCGATGGTCGGCAGCCCCTGAAGCATCCCCAGGGTGTACTGGACGTTGGCGACGGCCAGGGCGTTGTCCTCTTTGGTGGGGATGCCGTGGGCTTCGGCGCGGGTCTTGGTGATGATCTTGTCGGCGCCGACGAGCGCGGCGATGACAGTGGCGGTATTGATGAGGGCGTCGGCGTAGTGCTTTTCGCGGGGGAAGGCCCCCATCCACTGGTGATAGACCAGATGGATTTTGGCGTCTTCGTAGCCGAAGCGGTCGGCGTAGCGGCGGGCGAGGCGCTTGAGGACGTTGGCGGAGAGGATGTCCTGGAGCATGGAGCCGGTCTGAGAGAAGCTGACGGAGAAGGAGCGCACCCCCTCTTCGAGGGAGAGGAGCATCTCGAGGATCTGGATCGTCAGGACGATGGCCGGCGGCTGCATCGTGGCGCTCAGCGGTCCGAAGGATTCGCGGTTGATCGGCTCGTTGAACTGCGAATAGTGGGCGCAGACCCGCTCGACGTATTTCCAGTAGAGGAAGGCTTTGTCGAGGGGGAAGTTTTTGGAGTAGGGCAGCAGGTAGGTGATGGGGCCGCCCTCGATCTCGAAGATCCCGCTGGCCAGCGCCACCTCGATCAGGAGCCGGGCGTCGGGGGTGCCGTGGCGGAGGCTGATGGGGGTGTCGAAGTGGGTGACCATCTTGCGGGTGCTGCGGTAGCCGTGGTTGATGAGGGGGTAGCCGTTGAGCATGTCGGTGTCATTCTCTTCGGAGAGGGCGAGCATTTTGGCGGCGGTGGCGTAGTCGTTGAGGCGGGTGTTGGAGTCGATGGTCAGCGGCAGGATGTCGACGCCGGCGGCCTTGAACTCTTCGTAGAGGCGAAAGACCTTCTCGTAGGTGGGGAAGCCGCCCCGGGGTTGGACCTGCATCTTGTCACTGCTGGCGAAGCGGTGGGAGATGAAGAGGTTTTTGCTGGCGTTTCGGACGAACTCCTCGATCTCTTCGAAATCGAAGCGGTCGACGAATTCGTTGGAGGTGATGATCTGGCGCTCGCGCTGGAAGAGGCTCATGAGGCACGCTCCGCTAGGGCCGCTTCGATCCGGTCGAGCCCCTCGTTGAGATCCACCTGGTGGAAGACCAGGTCGAAGCCGTAGCGTTCGAACTTGGGGACGATGCTTGCCGGATCCACTTCGCCCACGGCGAGGTTGCCTCCAATGGCGAAGAGGACGTTTCCCAGGTCGTAGCCCTCCTTGAGGAAGGCGAGATCCCGGCACCACCCTTCGGCTTCGCCGTTGAGCGAGGAGATCAGCAGGACATCGGCGTCGGTCTCCACCACCGCGTCGAGGAACTCCTCCAGATAGGTATTGACCCCGAGGTTGAAGACCCGAAAGCCCCTTTCTCTGAGTGAAATATCGATCAGACGGTTGGCGACGACATGGACGTCATTGCCCACCACTCCCGTGACTACTTTCATAGTGCTCCACCGTTTGAAATGGAATATTTTATCGAAAAGGTTTCCAACTCTTTCGAACCTTGTAAGCGTCGAGTCCGTATAATCTCCGAAATCCATGGGAAAAAGGGAAAAGTATGAAGTTCACGACTGCCGATCTCTGTGACGAACACGGAACGAAAATACAGATCGCCAAGCCGCTTTTTCACTCCTACGGAGGGGCGGAACACTGTTTCGGGCCGATCAGGACGATTCGCATCGACGAAGACAACAGTGAACTGGTCAAAATGTTGCGGGATGAAGAGGGTAAGGGGGCCGTCTGTGTCGTGGATGTGGGCGGAGCGCATTGTGCCGTAGTGGGCGATACGCTCATGGGTTATGCCGCGAAGAATGGCTGGGCGGGGATCGTCGTCAACGGCTACGTACGTGATACGCGTCTGACCCGTCAAATTCCCGTTGGGCTCTGGGCGCTGGGGACCTACCCGCTCAAAAGTGCAAAAAAGGCGCCGGCGGAGCGTGACGTAGAGCTTACCTTCGCCGGTGTCACCTTTCGGCCGGGAGAGTTTCTCTACGCAGATCACGACGGCATCGTCGTCATGAAAGAGAACACCGTCGCGCTTTGATCGGGAAGCGATCCCGATAAGATTTTTTTCTTCTGTATCGTGAGATAGTTAGCTGGTATGGTGATAAAATCCGTCCGATTGCAACTCTGATCTTCTGATTGATCCTCAAATCAATAAATATCTAAAAAATTATATGTCAAAATAGAATATAAGTAACATATATTATTTATATATGAGATACTTTTTCTACTGAATACTCTAAAAAGTTCCAGTTTCACACAATGGTTCTGGTAGTCGGAAAGATGAATAGTGCCTGGAGCGAAGTGAAGCCTTGGAGGCTTACATCTGTTTTCCGGATCGAGTGCGTTTTTGTCGCCATCGAGCGAAACCTCTCTTGCACGTTATAAAAAGGAAGCGGTATGAGGAAATCAACACAGAGTCTCCTAGAAAAGTTAAGCGAAGAGGCTTCCAATCGATTGACCCATTATCGTTACAATCGGAGTGAGAGGCTTCATCCCCGTTATCGGAAAGGGCAGATCAGCGCCTTAGAGTGGTTGTGCGACTTGAGCGAATATTATCTCATACAGGAAAAGAGGCTGAAAGAGGAACTTCGCAAACAGGTGTGGAAACAGATGGAAGCAATCGCTCTGCTAGATCCGGGTCCTTATCGGCAGGGGATCGAAGATGCGGTACGGGAGATGATGCCGCTTCTGGAGGATTAGCGGTGTTCTTGCATATCGACATCGACAGCTTTTTCGTCTCGGCGGAGCGGAGCCGGGATGCGGCGCTGCGGGGCGTGCCCGTGGCGGTGGGGGGCCGGAGCAACCTGGAGATCTTCTCCACCCGCCGCACTCACATCCGTCTCATGGACGAGAACCACGGCGCCTTTGTGGCTCCGGTCTTCTACAGTGACCGTCGCAAAACCTTTCGGGAGCATTTCATCGACCGGATCGATGGGCGGGAGAAGATCCGGGGGATCGTCACCACCTCCAGCTACGAGGCCAGAGCCCGGGGGGTGCGTACCGGGATGCCCCTGGCTCAGGCCCTGCGTTTATGCCCGGAGCTGATCGTGCTGCCGGGCGATATGCTCTTCTACCATCAGCTCTCCCACGCCCTGGCGGGTTTTCTGGCCCGGGAGATCCCGGCGGTGGAGCAGTTCAGCATCGACGAGTTTTTCGGGGATCTGCAGGGCTGGATCCCGTCCGGGGAGGCGGAGGGTTTCGCCCGGGAGCTTCAGCGGCGGATCTTTCGGGAGTTTCACCTGCCGGTCTCCATCGGCATCGCCCGGAGCAAGTGGACCGCCAAGCTGGCCACGGAATATGCCAAACCCTACGGGGTGCTGAAGGTGGAGGATGTGGAGGCTTTCATCCGGGAGATTCCCATCGACAAGTTCCCGGGCATCGGCCGGGGCTACCGCCGGCGGCTGGAGGAGCGGGGGGTGCGGACTTTGGGGGAGCTGATCCCGATGCGGCGGCTTTTCGAGAGCTGGGGCGTGCCGGGGCGGCAGCTCTACCGCCGGATCCTGGGGATCGACGGCGAGGGGATCGCCCGCCGCCCCTCCCGTCAGTCGGTGGGGATCAGCCGCACCTTCGATCCCATTGTGGAGCCCGAGGAGCTCCGCCGCCGGATCATGGTGATGGCCAGGCACGTGGCTTACATCACCCAGAAGCTGGGCGCCAACCCCACCCGATACTCTCTGAGGATCCGCTACCTGCAGAACCTGCGGGCCAAGGGTGCGGTGCGGGTGGATCGGATCTTCAGCGAGACCCTCTTCAAGGCGGAGCTCTCCCGCCTCTTCGACCGGATCCACCGTCCGGGAGAGGGGGCGATCAAACTGGCCCTCTCAGTCTCGGACTTTACCCACCTCCACCCCCGGACCCTTTCACTTTTGGATCTGGAAACCGACCGCCGCGCCCGGGCGATCAGCGAAGGGATGCAGCGGATCCGGGAACGTTTCGGCCTGGATGCGATCCGGACGGGGAATGAGTTGGCGGCAGTGAATAACTAGAAACTAGAAACTAGTAACTAGTCACGAGAAGTGAGGAGTGAGGAATTTTTGGAACCGGGAATTCATTCCCGGCGAAAGATACCCAAAGGCTTCATTTGTTGACTTATTTACAATAAAATCGTGGGGAGTGTATACGGATCATCTCCGTAAGACGTTCGAGGAAGAAGGAGATCGAAATCTATGAAAACTTTTAATGAGTTTGAAGAAGCCTTTGACAGAGGTGAAGAGATTGACGAATATGTGGATTGGTCCAGGACCCGACGGCCCAATCTGGAACAGAAACGGGTCAACCTGGATCTGCCTCTGTGGATGATCGAACTTTTGGACCGAGAGGCCAAACGTCTGGGAATTGCCCGGCAGGCGGTGATGAAGATTTTCTTGGCGGAGCGGTTGGAAGGTTTGAAGTAAGGTTTCCTCTTTCGTTCCCACCAAGAACGGTGGGAACGAGAATCGATACTCTGGACGGCGGGAATG
>JALWNT010000045.1 GCA_027080995.1 Campylobacteraceae bacterium
GTCATCCACTCTTTGAGGAAATGGGTCCCTTCGCAAAAGGCGTCGGCGCTGTAGATCCACTCCCCGATCACCGCACCGTCGTCCCCGATAAAACGCGAATCGAATCGGGAGATCAAAAAGGCCTCTTTGTCCATGCACTGCTCCGTTTTTCGCTGATTGTAGCGAATCGATTATAATTCGTTGTTCGTGATTCGCGGTTTGTGATTCACGGTTCGTTTTTTGATAAAAAGTTTTACGGCATATACAGAACGACAGACGCAATACTTTACAGAAGGAAATCGTATGATCTTCGAAGACATCGAACGTGTCGCAAGTTGGTCGCTTAAGGAGAGGATCCGCCAAACCGCCCCCCAAATCCGCAGAGTCCCCTGCTCCCATCGGCGCCACCGCTCCAATATGATGCTCAATCCTCTCAATCTAGCGCATCTCAACCGCCTCGATGGGCTCGATGCCGACGTGGTCACTCTCAACCTCGAAGACGCCATCGCTCCTTCGCGGAAAGAGGAGGCCCGGATCAACATCGCACTTTTCCTCTCCCGACTGCACCGTTGTCGCTCCCGCATCGTCGTACGGACCAACCCGATCGGTGAAGGGGGTGAAGAGGAGATCGAAGCGCTGCTTCCCTACGCACCCGACGCTTTTCGGATCCCCAAGGTCCGAAGCCCCCGCCAGATCGAAGCGGCACTCAAACTGCTGCCGCCAAAGATCGAACTGCATATCTCCCTCGAGACCCGGGAAGCCTTCCGGGATCTGGCGCACTGGGGAGGGATCGATCCGCGACTGACGACGGCCAATCTGGGGATCCTCGACCTTCTAGCCGACCTGGGGCTGCCGCAGCGGCTCGTCACCCGCGGACCCGGCAATCCCACCGCCGAAACGATCCTTGGCCGCTTTCTTCTGGATGCCCGCACCGCCGGAGTGCTGCCGGTCTCTTTCATGTATCAGGAGTATCGGGACCTGGAGGGCTTTCGGCGCTGGTGTCTGCAGGAGCGGGAGATGGGCTTCGAGGCCAAAGCCTGCATGGGGCCCGCCCAGGTCGCCGTCGCTAACGAAATCTTCGGACCCGACGAGGAGGCGATCCGCCGGGCGCGCACCATCGTCAAACGTTTCGAAGCCGCACAAAAAGAGGAAATCCACGGTTTTCTCGACGACGAGTACGGCTTCATCGACGAGCCAATCTACCGCGACGCACTCAATACATTGAGCAGTCTCGAATAAACTTCGTGCTCACTGCTGCGCGTTCCGTACTCTGACTATACCGTCAAGAACCCAGAACCCAAAACCCAAAACCTAGAACCTAAATCGGATTCTATCTTCCTCATCCCTGAGATGCTTCGTAATACTCCGGCGTCGCCAGTTCGACCTTGCGCCCTTTTTGATCGAGGACGACTACATCGATTTTCTCTCCCGGCTGGAAGCGCTCACGCAGATCTTCGCCCCCTTCACCGCCGAGCTTCGAGACATGCAGCAGAGCGTCGATGCCTCCGGGCATTTCGACGAAAAGGCCGTAGTCGACAACCCGCTTGACGGTACCGCTATAGCGTTTTCCCTTTTCGTACGTCGGGATTTCGACCGTTTTGGCGTTCGCGGCGATGCCGCTGATGTGCTCCCTAGCGGCGAGGACTTTGTCGCGGTCTTTTCCGGTGACACGGACTTTTCCTTTTTCTCGATCGAGGTCGATGGTGACACCGAAGCGCTGGATGATCTCCCGGATCGTCGAACCCGCTTTGCCGATGACATGGACGATCGCGGAGGGATCGATGTGAAAGTGCTCGGAGATAGGAAGGGCTCCGCTGGGTTCGATCGTCTCCCGCGCACCTTCCATGATCTCCAAAATGTGCAGACGGGCCTCTTTGGCCTGCATGAGCGCTTTTTCGAGCAGAGAAAAGTCGAGTCCGCCGCTGCGGATATCCATCTGCAGCGCCGTGATCCCCTTGCGGGTACCGGCGACTTTGAAATCCATATCGCCGTAGTGATCTTCCAGCCCCATGATGTCGGTCAGGATCGCACTGCGCTCTTCCTCTTTGACCAATCCCATCGCCACGCCGGCGACCAGCGCTTTGATCTCCACTTCGGCGGCACAAAGAGCCAGCGCCCCTCCGCAGACCGTCGCCATGGAAGAAGAACCGTTGCTTTCGAGAATCTCGGAGACGAGGCGGATCGTCTTGTCGAGGCGAACATCGACGACCGGTTCGAGAGCGCGTTTGGCGAGATTGCCGTGCCCCAGCTCTCGACGCCCCGGAGCCCCGATGGGTCGGGCTTCGCCGACGGAGAAAGGGGGAAAGTTGTAGTGGACCATGAAGCGTTCGGTCCTGGGAGCGTGGTCGGTGAGAAGCTCATACATCTGCCCCTCCTTGGCTTCACCCAGCGTCGCCGTCACCAACGCCTGAGTTTCACCCCGGGTGAAGAGGCAAGAGCCGTGGACGCTGGGGAGCAGATTGTTTTCGATCTCGATCGGACGTACCTCCTCCAGGGTCCGCCCGTCGGCCCGCCGGCGCTCGTCGAGGATCTGCCGACGGACCGCTTCGCCTACAAGCGTCTCAAGAGCCGTTTGCAGCTGCGCGGGCTCGGGATGCATCCCATACTCCTCCAACTCTGCCGCGGCAATGCGACGCAGATCCCCCAGAGCCGCCCCTCGCTCACTTTTGGAGAGACCGGCCAGCGCCGCATCGATCCTCTTTGCCAAACGCCCGCGCAAAAATTCGACCAACTCTTCCGGGGCACGAAGCCGCGTGAACGTCTCCGGATCCCTTCGACGTTTGAGAGGCAAAAAGCTCTCCGCATAAGCCCGACTGGCCGTCTCAATCCTCTCAGCAGCCATACGTAGCCAGCCGACGAACTCCTCCTCGTCGACTTCATTGCTCTCTTGATGGGGGAGTATCAGAGGCATCGGTCCCATCAGAGCCTCGGGAGGAAGCTCCTCCATCTCCAGATCGTCGATCACTTCCGTGGCACGAGCCGCCATCTCGATCATCGTCAACTCCGAGCCGCTTCCCACCAGCAGCAGATCCAGACTCCCCTCCTCCAGTGCCTCCAGCGACGGATTGACGAGGAGATTCCCCTGAGCATCACGCCCCAGGCGCACGGCGGCGATGCTGCGTTCGATCGGCAATGGGGAGAGAAGCACCGCCGCATTCGCCGCATGCAGCGCCGCCACCTGCAGATCGACCTTTTCGTCGGCACTCAGCACCAAAATCGTGATCTGTACCGGATGGGCGAACCCCTCGGGAAAGAGCGGTCGCAGGGAACGATCCACGATTCGGGAAGTGAGAATCTCGAAATCCCCGGGCTTGGTTTCACGCTTGATGAAACCTCCCGGAATCTTCGCGGCGGCATACGCTTTTTCGATGTACTGCACCGTCAAAGGCAAAAAGGGCTCCTCTACCGGCTTCTCCTCCATCACCACGGTCGCCAGCAGCACCGCTTTTCCCTGCCGATAGAGTACCGCACCGTCGGCCTGTCGAGCCACTTTGCCGAAGCTGTAGTGTTCTTTGAGATTGTTCTGTTCGAATTCCGCTGTTTTTTCCTGCATTGTCTTCGGGTCCTTTGTCACTGAGTTTTGAAATCGGGGCTTTGGCTCCCTAAAGGGCACCTCTAATAATAGGTCATGCCCACAATATCTCCAGTTTTTGTCCAGGCAAGGCATCGCTTCGCAGGCATAGCCGTAGCTACGTCAAGAAGCGATAACACAGCATGGGCGAAAACTGGTGATGCCCGCGGGGTGGGCTTTGCAGACGCGATCTTTCACTCGATGCTCCCTTCGCCGTAGCTTTGGCTACGCCTCGAAAGCCTCAAGCAAAATCTCACATCTCCAAAGCCCATTGTGAGTATGACCTATTATGAGAGGTGCCCTAAAATTTGAAACGTTCGTTATGTTCGCGTTCGGGAAACTGCCGGGCGATCTCCTCTTCGTCGAAACGAAAGCGAAAGTTTTCCATGTACTCTCTGAGAAGATCATAGGCTTCCTGAACCCCGCGCATCTTCTCGGCATCGCCTCCGGGACGATCCGGATGGTAGCGGCGTGCCAGCTCTCGATAGCGCCGCTTGACCTCCCGGGCTGTCACCATCCGCGGCAGCCCCAGTCTTTCGAGTGCATCCTGGATTTCCCGGGTCGTATGCTGCATCAGATCGTCATCTTTCCGGCTGATCCCACTCCGCCGAAGGGAAGCAGATTGAATCGGAAGTAAATCGTATTGTTACGGATGGAGCCGCCGCCGCCTTTTTGGAGGACGGGTGTCGTATCCCTCTTGAAAAGCAGTGTGAAGTTCCAGCATTTCCGATCCAGAGTGAAACCGGCCTGCCACTCCTTGGTACTGTCTGCTCTCAGATCGTATGTGTATCCTCCGTACCAGCTGAATATTTCACTCTGACGATAACGGGCTTTGAATCCGATCTCGTTTTCATCCAAATCCTGAAAATCCATTGCCGTCAAGCGGGTATGCTCAAACGAAAATCCGAATCTCTCTCCATCATATTTGAGGCTGTTTGTCAGCTGTGCCAAACTATTGTGCTGCAACGAATAATCGACACGACTGGAAAATTCTACGCGGCCGTAGTTGAGATGCAGTTCCTGACGAAGAAGATTCCATTTGGAATCGTTATCGGGATAGTAGTCGGCCAATACGAGATAATCCGCAGCGAAATCACTCTCCGCACTTCTCCAGAAATTGTGCATGGAAAAGGCAAGCCGTGCGTCGTAGATCTGTTCCAAATCGAAAGTCTGTTTCAAAGAATCGTCGATCTCTTCGTATTTCAAATCCCCCTCCGCCAAAATCGACGTCTTGGTGAAGGCCGCTTTGAGCAGCAGCGTATGTAGGCCTGAAGCATAGGCACGTATCAAGTCGGAGGAGAGTTCGACGGTATGTCCCAGCGTCACGGCGGCATAATGGTTCTCTTTGGCCGCGGAGCTGCTGCTCCAGATCGAACGCTCGCTGAAGTGAGTATCGGCGGCGGAAAAGGCCTCCTCCACCGAGAGCGATAGATAATCGTCCATCAATGCTGTGTGAAAAAGCAGCGGCAGCGTCACGCTCCCACGCTGCGCCGTAGGCCCGTCTTGGCGGGTATAGTTGTGAAAACGTGCATCCACCGAATAGTCGATCATGTCATCAAAAAGCGGCGTATAACTGCGGTGGTACTGCAGCGTAGGGAGCTCCTGCACTGTTTCATTGTTTTCCAGACTCTGCGTATCGATGAAATAGCGCGCTCCGACCCCGAAATAGTTGCGATCGTCGTAGAGAAAATAATTGAACCGGGATTCCCGATAGCGGCTGCTCGCCTCATCGAGATGAGTAAGTTCTTCGTACTGCAGGTTGTGATAGTCGATATCGTTGAAGAGGTCAAGATCGGCGTAGAGTCCTTCCCGATAACCCTCTGGGCGATATGCTCCCAGAAACGAATCGTTGTGATAGAGAAACTCCAGTCCGTAATGGCTCGCATTTTTCAGCTCGTAACGGTCCCGAAAACTTTTGCGGTCATAGAAATACCCCAGACGAAGTTTCCCGCCCGAATCGGGTCCATCGGCAAAACGGAACGTTGCGTAAAGACCCGCACCTCGCTCCGTACGCATCTGGGGATTCAGCTGCAGATCCATCGACGGAGAGATCGCCCAGAAATAGGGCTGATCGTAGATGAACCCCTCATCCTGTTTCATCCCAAGATGGGGCATCAACAATCCCGAACTTCGCTGACGATCGAGAGAAAAACCGAGGTAAGGGGTATAAAGCACCGGGGTCGTTCCGGCATAAAACTTCACCCCGTGCAACTCCATATATTTCTTCGTCGCATTGTAATCCGCCTCGTCGAATTTCACCGACCAGTCAGGATTTTCGGGTTGACAACTGGAGAGAACACTGTTGCGCAGCGTGTAGTTACCTTCCGCTTTCTCCGCTTCTTGTGCATAGATCCAGATATCTTCCCGATCGGTTTCATAAAAATCCTTGAAAGCCAGCCTTTTTTTGCCGACATCGAAGCGAACCCTGTCGGCAAGCACTTTGTTGCCCCGATTGCTCAGAACCTCAACGTTTCCTTCGACAACAATGACATTTTTTTCCCGGTCATAGCGGGCCGTCTTTCCGATAAAGAGACTTTCGCCGTAGGAGAGGACGACGTGCCCTGTCGCAATGACCGTATCTCCGACAGTTTTAAAATTGTCGGCGTAGAGCTCGGCGAGTCCCTCTTTGGGCAAATCCGCAGCACTCATTACGGAAAAAGAGAGGGAAAAAAGGAGAGCGGCTCTACGCATTCACGACCACACTATTGACTAAAAAATATTCGGGGAAAACGGCAAAAGAGAAAAGATTGGATGCCGAAATGTCGGCGACGAGAGGGACGTGCCTCTTCCTTTCGACCGTTTCGAGCACTCTTAGGCAATCCTCACTCCTGCAGGGCCTGGTAGGCGATGTCGGTACGGCACTGTTTGCCGGCGAAATGGACCTGTCCCACCAGCATGTAGGCACGATCGCGTGCTTCGCGGATCGAATCGCCCAGGCCGACACAGACCAGGACGCGCCCTCCGGTGGCGTAGAGCTTGCCGTCGTCACCGCGGCTCACTCCGGCGTAGGCGATATAACTGTTGGCCGCCAAATCTTCGTGATGAATGTCATCGACGATGATTTCGGCGGGTTCGCTGGACTTGTAGGGGTAGTTTTTGCTCGCCATGACGACGCCCACGGCATAGCGATCGTGAAACGCGATCCGTGCCTCGGAGAGTCTCCCCGTCGCCGCTTTGTAGAAGAGTTCACTCGCCGGGCTTTTGAGCAGCGGCATCAGGACTTCGCATTCCGGATCGCCGAAGCGGACATTGTACTCCAGGATATAGGGTTCGCCTCCGACGACCATCACCCCGATGAAGAGGACCCCTTTGAAGGGCATCCCCTCCTTTTCCATTCCCGCAAGTGTCGGACGAATGACCCTTTCGTCAAGTTTGCCGTAGAGCGTCTCATCGATCAGCGGGGTCGGCGCGTAGGCTCCCATTCCGCCGGTATTGGGGCCCCTGTCTCCGTCGAGGAGACGTTTGTGGTCCTGCGCCGCGGGGAGGACGACGTACTCTTTCCCGTCGCAGACCGCAAAGACGGAGAGTTCATAGCCGTCGAGAAACTCTTCGACGACGATGCGGCTTCCCGCTTCCCCGAAAGCTTCACCGCTGAGCATTCCGCGGGCCGCCTCTTTAGCCTCGTCTTTCGTGGGAGCGATGATGACTCCCTTGCCGGCGCACAGACCGTCCGCCTTGACGACGATCGGCGCCTCGAGCGATTCGATGAAACGCTCCGCCTTGTCGACAGAGTCGGTCTCGAGATAGCGGGCGGTCGGGATGTTATGCCGTGCGAGGAAGTTTTTCATGAAAATTTTGGAGCCTTCCAACTGCGCCGCCTGCGCGCTGGGACCGAAGATCGTCAATCCTTCCTTTTCAAAGACATCGACAATACCGCCTACCAGGGGGGCTTCAGGCCCCACGATCGTCAGGTCGATCCCCTTCTCTTTGGCAAACGCTGCCAACTCTTCGTACTCCGCGAGGGAGAGATTCTCTCCCAGGGTATCGGTCGCGCCGTTGCCGGGAGCGAACCATATCTTTTCCACCGCCGGATCCTTCGAGAGCGCCAGGCCGATTGCGTACTCCCGTCCTCCGCTTCCTATCACCAATATTTTCATTCCGCTTTGCCCTTCTCAAGAAATCAGCAAGAGAAATCCCTCTATTTTCCCTTTCTCATCTCTCGATCAAAAAAAATCCCCCCGGGTGGCCGTATTTGCTATGTGTCGGCCCGAATAAGCCAACGGTGGAGGAGTGAAGCGGTCTTCAGGGGACGGCGTCTCGTCCGTTTCCAGACTCAGGCGACGTCGTCCACACACCGACCGCTTACAGGATCCTCCAATAGTTTAATGTTGGACCCCATTTGCAAGTAGGCGAACCACCCAGGGTTAAAGAGATTATAGCCAAATCGGAGTTAGCGGAAAATAAAAATCGAATTCTTTCAGAGGCGTTTGGCGGGATCGAACAGATCTTTTATTAGCGCGTCATTTGGGGTGCGATACGTAGTCATTGCGATCTTGCAACGATCGTGCGGCTTCGATACAGGCGTCGATCGTCGGCTCGGCGGCGACGGTCACATCACAGCCGGAGGGGAGATGCTCCAACGTCGCCCGGCCGATCACCACGGCGCTGTAACTCGGATCCCAATCAAAATTCTCGAGAAAACAGTGAATCGTCGAAGGAGAGGTAAAAACGACGATTGCCCTTTTTGAAGGAGCCTCCTTCGGGGAGTAGGATCGACAGGCGGTTTCGTAGATCACCTGTTCTTTGAGCTCGATTCCCGCCTTGGCGAGGAAGGCTTTGCTGTCGAAAGAGACTTTCCGGGGACGCAGATAGAGCAGACGGCGATCCCGAAATCGTTCGACCAGATCCTGCGCCAGACTCTCTCCGTAGAAATTTTCGGGTCGATGCAGAACCTCTCCGCCCAGAGCGAGGATTTCACGCTCCGTAGCGGGCCCGATCGCGATGCAGGGGAGACGTTTCCAGGCGGGGTCGATCGCTTCGGCGCTACGAACTGCCTGCTTGGAGGTAAAAATCAGCGTGTCGCATTCTTGATAGTCGATCCGATCCGCTACGATCCGAAAGCGGATCATCGGCAGAGGAAAGGTCCCCTCTACTTTCTTGGGCGACGTCAGATAGATCGAGCGCATCAGCTGTTTTGGCCGGAGACGACCTGGCAAGCGTGCTGGACCTGCCCGTCGTAGAAGATTTCATTGATGTGTTCATCGTCGTAAGGGTCAAAATGGGGGGTGATGACCCACCCTTTGTTGGGCTCGAGCGCCGCGATTTTGCACTCGAGCTCTTCGGCGATGTGATGAGCCTCTTCGAGAGTCATCTCCGGCGTCAGCACGAGATGGAACTCCACATAGTTCCGGGTTCCGTCGGTGCGGGTTTTGAGCCAGTGGAAGCCGTTGACCTTGGGATGGTTGCCGATGATTTCTCCGATCTTGGCGACGATCTCGCTCGGCAGAGAGCGATCCAGCAGGATCATGATCCCCTCTTCGATGATCTCGTAGGCGGAGTAGATGATGTAGAGGCCGATCCCCAGACCGAAGAGCGCATCCACCCAATCCCAGCCGGTCAGCCAGACCACGAGGAGTGCCGCGACGACCGCCCCGTTGCTGAGCAGGTCCGTCTGATAGTGCAGCGCGTCGGCTTTGATGACGATGTTGTCAGTCTTCTCGGCAATGACGAGGAGATAGCGTACCAAAAAGAAGGTCACCACGATCGAGAAGAGCATCACCCCCAAAGAGATCCCCAGATACTGCGTCGGCTCTTCGTGAAGCACTTTGCGGATCGCTTCGTAGATGATGAAGATCCCCGAGAGGGTGATGATCGTTCCCTCGATCACTCCGGCGATTGCCTGCACCTTCCCTTTGCCGTAAGGGAACATTTCGTTGGGATGCTCTTCGGCCTTTTTGATGGCAAAAAAGTTGAAGAGCGAGACGGCCATATCCAGAATCGAATCGATCGCCGAGGCGAGCACGGCGACCGAACCGCTCATAATGCCTACGAAGAGTTTGACGAAAGTCAGCAACGCCGCCGCCGACGTCGAGACGACAGTCGCCCGCCGCTGGGCGGACATCTCCCCTACTTTGTATTGCAAATTGGCCATAAATCGATCGCTCCTTCTTTAGATACCACGAAAAGCATCAACGCAGATCACGAATCAACCGAGGCAACCGGGGAAGAGGGACGAACGGTATTTTTACCGCCCTCATGCGCGCAATAGTCGGCAGGTTCTTCGCCGGGGAAATAGTGGGCAATGGCCATGCAGTTGTGTTTTCCTTTGACGAAAGGCTCCGTTTCGACCACCGAATAGTCGTCGGCGGCACAAGGATCATGCATGTAACTCCGCTGGCAAGGGGAGTGCCCGGCGACAGCAATTCCCTGCAGAGAAAGCAGAAGCGCGGCAGCAAACAAAATGTTACTCGTTTTCATCTTCGATCCTTTTTTTGAGACTGGGATCAATGATAGCACAGTTTTTTTTGAAACAAGGTTAATGGATGAATAATATACTAACTAATATGATAAACGGTAACATAATGAATCAAGGGCAAGGAAATGCGCCCTGTCGGACGCACTCTTTTGAAGCGCTTTAAAGTGCTCGACTGAGCAGATCGGCGATGCGCCGAGAGAAAGCGACTTTGTCTTTGGGCTCCAATCCTTCGGCCAATTTGGCACTGTCGAGAAGAACCCAAGCGCTCTCTTCGAGGACCTTTTCATCTTTCATCGTCGAGAGCTTTTTGATCATTTCATGCTCGGGATTGATCTCCAGGATCAGCGGCAGCTCCGGCTCTTCCTGACCCATCTGGCGGAAAAGATGGCGCATCGAAGCCATCGGATCGGAGCTGTCGGAAACGACGCAGCTCGGGCTCTCGGTGAGCCGGGTCGTGACCCGCACATCCTTGACCGCATCACCCAGGATATTTTTGAGTTTTTCGACGAAGGGGGTGTACTCTTCGTTGAGTTTCTCCAGCTCCTCCTTATTCTCGGCTTCGGGGGCATCAACGGTGGCGATATCCACCAGTTTCCATCCTTTGTATTCGCCGATGGAGGGGGTGACGATCTCGTCGATCTCTTTGTCGTCCATGATCAAGACTTCGAGATCGGCCTTTTTGTAGGCTTCGAGCAGCGGGGAGTTGCGCAGGACATGCTCGTCGTCACCAATGAGATAATAAATCTCTTGCTTGGTTTCTCCCTCCCGCTCGCCGGCACGTTTGATGTAATCGTCGAGAGAGGTGAGCCCTTCGACTTTGGAACTCTTGTAGCGGACGATCTCCAGGAGCGTTTCGCGGTTGAGGTGGTCGGTGTAGATCCCCTCTTTGATCAGTTTGTTGTACTGATCGACGAAGCGGTCGAACTTCTCCTCGTCAAGCTTTTTGATCGCGGCGAGGATCTTTTTGACCGAGGCCTGCTTGATGTTGGCCAAGATCCGGTTCTCCTGCAACATTTCGCGGCTGACGTTGAGGGGCAGATCTTCGCTGTCGATGATGCCGCGTACGAAACGCAGATAAAGCGGCAGGAGCTCCTTCTCGTCGTCAGTGATGAAAACCCGCTTGACGTAGAGTTTGACCCCCGGCTGGAAGTCGGCCCGGAAGATATCCGCGGGCGCCGTACGGGGGATGTAGAAGAGCGTGGTATACTCGAGGGTTCCTTCGGCTTTGCTGTGAATCCAGGTCAGAGGCTCTTCGCTGTCGTGCCAGAGGGTGGAGTAAAACTCCACGTAATCCTCTTTTTTCAGCTCGCTCTTGGGGAGAGTCCAGAGTGCTTTGGCTTCGTTGACCTGCTCGCTCTTTTTGACCTTTTTCATCTCGACTTTGTCGCCCTCGCCCACATTCTCTTCGACCTCGTAGTGGAGGAAAATGGGATAGGGGATGTGATCGGAGTATTTCTTGACGATCTCTTTGACCCGCCAGTGATCCAGGAACTCGGTCGCATCCTCTTTGAGTTTGAGGTAGACGACGGTGCCGTGCTCATCCTTCACGACGGGCGTGACGTCGAACTCTCCGGTCCCGTCGCTGCTGAACTTGTAGGCGGTCTCTTCCCCGGCTTTTTTGCTGATGACATCAACCCGCTCGGCGACCATAAAGACCGAGTAAAATCCGACCCCGAACTGACCGATCAGGTTGTTGTCCTTCTTTGCGTCCCCGGTGAGCTGCTCCAAAAAGGCACGGGTTCCCGATTTGGCGATGGTTCCCAGGTTGTTGATCAGATCCTCTTCGTTCATTCCGATCCCGTTGTCGCTGACGGCGATGGATCGATCCTCTTTGTCGAGCTTGATATTGATTTTGGGACTCCACTCCTGCTCTTTGAACTTTTCGTCGGTGAGACGCAGATAGTTGAATTTGTCCAACGCATCGTTGGCGTTGGAGATCAACTCCCGCAAAAAGATCTCCCGATTGGAATAGAGAGAGTGAGTCATCAGATGCAGAAGCTGTCCGATCTCCGTTTGAAACTGATGTTTGGCCATAATGATCTCCTGATTGAAATTTTGAGGGTATTTTACAAAAAGATCAGGATAATTTCAAGAGAAAATGAAGAAAGTTTTAGTCAATATGACTTAGAGTATATCTTGTTCGCTGTTCGGGAATCTCCAGACATCTCTCCTCTGGAACGCGGAATCCCCAGCCACAATGACCCATCGGGTCCATGGATGATCAGAACTTTTTCCAGAACGAAGCACTCAGAAGCAGATAGACCGTGTAGCACTCCAAACGACCGATGATCATCCCGATCGAGAGGACGATCTTGTCGAGGTCGCTGAAAAAGGCGAAGTTGTCCGCCGGCCCGACTTTGGCGAAACCGGGGCCGATGTTGCCCACGATGGCCAGAGCTCCGGAGACGGCGGTCATCGCGTCGTATCCCCGGGCGTAGATGTAGACGGTCAGCAGAACGTTGGTAAAGATATAGAGGATGAAAAAACCGAACGTGGAGGTGATCACGGCGTCACGGAGTTTGTTGCCGTCGACATAGACGGCGATCAACGCCCTGGGATGCAGGGTGCGCTTCATCTCGGCGAAGAGGGTTTTGAAGATGACGACATAACGGATCACTTTGACGCCTCCGGCGGTGGAGCCGGCGTTTCCTCCGACGAACATCGCGATGAAGATCAGGGCGATGGCGGCGTGGCTCCACTGCCCGTAATCGGTCGAGGCGAAGCCCGTCGTCGTCATCACCGAAGCGACGGTGAAAAAGGAGTGCGTCGCCGAATGCCAGAGCCCGTCCATCCCGATCCACTCGTGCGTCAACGTCACGAGCGCTCCCAGTACGACGAAGACGATCAGATACCAGCGCACCTCTTCGCTCCGATAGCCGCTGCCATCTTTGTAGAGCAGGCGCAGATGGGCGAGGAAGTTGATCCCCGAGAGCATCATGAAGATCGTCGTCGTCCAGAGGATTGCCGAAGAGTTCGCCCAGTAGCCCATCGACGCGTTTTTGGTCGAAAACCCCCCCGTCGAGAGCGTCGAAAAAGCGTGGTTGAGAGCATCGAACCACCCCATCCCGAAAAGTTTGAGAAAAAGCGCATCCAGAATCGTCAGCGCCAGATAGATCCCCCAGAGGCTCAAAGCGGTATCACGGATCTTTGGGCGAAGCTTTTCGATCTGGATGCCCGTCGATTCGGCCTTGAAGAGGCTGAGGCTTCCTGAAGGGTTGATCATCGAAAGCAGCCCAACCCCCAGGACGATGATCCCCATTCCCCCCATCCAGTGCATCAGGCTGCGGTGGAAGAGGATGAAGTGCGGCAGCGATTCGATCCGGCTGTAGACCGTCGCTCCCGTCGTCGTGAATCCGCTGATCGCTTCGAAAAACCCCGAAGCGAAACTGATCGGCGTGTAGAGCACCAGCGGGATCGCCCCGCCGATCCCCAGCAGGATCCAGAGCAGGTTGACCGAGAGGATGCTTTCGCGGATTTTGAGATCGACCTTGTGCCCGCGCAGAAAAAACCAGATTGCGGCGTTTCCCAGGAGAAAAAGCGCGAGAAAAGCCGCCAGCTTTCCGATCGCCTCCTGGTAATAGAGCCCGACGGGAAGCTCCAGGGCGAAGAACAGCCCCACCGCGATCCCGATCAGGCTCATCACCTTGAGAATGCTCTTAAAGTCCATTGAGCCAGCTCTCCACGCTGTCGGCCTCCTCCTCCACGGCGAAGGCCGCGAGCACATCCCCCTCCTCCACGGGCACAGGCTCCGTAAAGGGATGCATCGCTGTCTCTCGGATCCACAGGAGCATTACCCCTTCCTTCGGGCGCATCGGCTTGATCGTTTCGCCGATCAGGTGCGAACCCGGAAAAATCTTTCGCAGGAAGAGCGCCCCTTTGCCTCCACAGTATTTGCGCTCGGTCACGACCCGGCTGGAGTGGATCTTTTCGATGATGGTGTGGAAGGCACTCATCTTCGGCCCCCGGACTACGACGATGCCCAGGCGGTGCATCAGATTGTAATACTCCATCTCGTTGTTCACCGCGACGACTTTTCGGACGCCGCGTTCTTTGGCTTCGAGGCATTTGATGATGTTGTACTCGTCGTCCGAAGTAGCGGCGATCACGACGTCGGCGTGGGCGAGCCCCTCCTCTTCGAAGAGCGAAGCGGTCCCGTAGACACAGCTAAGCGTCATCACCTCCCCCTCCAGCGCCTCGTCGGCGATTTCGCACTGCCGAATGTCCCGATCGACCAGTTTGACCTCTTTGCCCTCTTCGAGGAGTTTGCGGGCGATGGAGATCCCCAGCTCTCCGGCACCGAAGATGACGCAACGCTCGATCGCTTCAGGAGCCTCCGTCTCGAGCTTCGGGCAGAGACGCCGAATCTCTTTCTCGTCGCCGAAGAGATAGACCAGATCCCCCGGTTCGATCACCGGATCAGGCTCCGTAGGAATCCAAAACTCCCTCTCCCTCTCGATCCCGACGACCGCAGCGTTCTCCAGCCCGAGCGGAGCGGCCTCTTTGCGCCCCGTCACCCGCACTGAAATCAGCTTGAAATCGGTGTAGACGAAACTCTTGACGTTGTTCGCCCGCGGATAGGCAAAGAGCGATCGGATCGTCTCGGAGGTCAACTGCAGAGGAAAGATCGCCTCAGTGATACCCAGCTTTTCACGGATGGAACTTTTGGCGAAAAACTCGTTCTTCAGACGGATAAACTTGCGCTCTACGGCGATGCGGTCGTCCGCGATCAGCGTGGAGATCAGATTGGCTTCGTCGATGTCGGTGACGGCGATGAAGAGGTCGGCCTCCCGGTCGATCAGCTTGCGGTAGGTCTGAGGATCTTCGATGTCTCCGTTGATCGGCAGGATATCCAGACTTTCCTGCAGCCGCTGCAAGGCCTCCGCGTTGCGATCGATGACGGTGACGCTGTGGGAGGGTGAAAGAGTGCGGGCGAGATTGAAGCCCACCTTCCCCGCCCCCGCGATGATGATGTTCATTTTTTCGTTCCTTTTTGAACTTTTTGACCGGAATATTATAGCACTTGAGCCCGTTCGCGGAGGCGGCGTTCCAGCCCGGGCCAGGCCGCTTCTATCTCCCGATATCCGCCGCGTAGCGCCTCCCCGACGGCACGAAAATCAAAAAGATGCATCCCCGCGACAGAACGAAACTGCAAATACGCATCGCTCATTGCGAGCGAAGGGCGGATGTTACGGTTGAGGACGATCATCACGGAGTGCAACAGCAGATCGCGAAAGCCGGTCGGTGCCGTGACAGGGAGAGGATTGACATCGAGGGAGAGGATCGGCAGAGAGTGGGCTTTGAGCGGCGTGACCGGGAGATTGTCGCTGAACCCTCCGTCGATGAAACTCACCCCGTCGATCTTGCGGGGACCGAAAAGCGGCGTCAGCGAGGAGGAGGCCAGGACGTCGGCGATGGGATCTCCGGCATTCAAATACCGGCTCTTCCCCGTCTTCAACTCCGTGACACAGCTGTAGCAGGGGATCGAGAGCTCTTCGTATCGTAATTCCCCCAACGTGCTGCGCAGGAGCTTCTCCACGCCGCCGAGTCCGAATATCCCCGGCCCGCGCTCCGGGCGGAAAAGATCCCTCCGCCGCAGTGAGCGCAAAAAGTCTTCGATCCGCCGGCTCTCCCAACCGGCCGCAAGCAGCAGCGCCACCACCGCTCCCGCGCTGCTGCCGGAGACCGCCTCGATGCGTACACCCCGCTCTTCCAGGAAGCGCAGCGCCCCAATCTGCGCCGCCGCCCGCAGCGCTCCGCCGCTGAGACACAGAGCGATTTTCATCACGGCTCCTTCCGCTCCAGGGCCGCCAGTTTCCGCCGACGGATCCGCTCCAGCTCTTCGCCGAGCGCCTTGCCCGAAAAACCGCGCTCCATCAGTTCTCGGGGGCTGACGCCGATCTCGAAGGGACGCTCCCAGACCCCCAGACGCTGCGCGATCCGGCGTACGGAGGGGAAGCAGGAGAGCGGCGACTCCTTCAGACCCGTTTTGCGGGCGCAATCGGCCACGAAAGCGGGGGTGGGATTTGGGGGCACCTTCGGCAGGGCCTCGAGCAGCCGGCGGTAACGGTTGGGCGCATCGATCGCCTCCAGGATTTCGGACATCGGGACAGGGGAGTACTGCGCATAGAGCGCCAAGAAACAGTAGGGGCGCATCGGCTCCGGGGCCGCCGGGATCCGGCGCGCCATCGCCCGCGCCGCACGCACAAAGGCCCCACGCTTCAATCCTTCGCCCCAGAGACGGCGTGAAATCTCTAGCGTCTCCAGAGCGTAGAGCCCGTAGTGCGGCCGTTCTGCGGTAAACATCTTTTCAAACTCCCCGAAGATCCGGCTTCCGGGCAGATCGTCGAGAGGAATGCGGCGACAGAGCCGACACGTCTCCTCCTCCACCCGAAAGCCCAGGCGCGCGGCAAACTGCATCGCCCTCAGCACACGCAGAGAATCTTCGACGAAGGTCTTCGGATCGACACGGCGCAAGCGCTTCGCCCGCAGATCCTCCAACCCTCCCCAGTAGTCGACGACCCTCTCCGAACGCAGATCATACATCAGCGCATTGACGGTAAAATCCCTGCGTCGGCTCGCCTCCCGCTCGTCGCGCGCCGGCTCCACCACAAAGCCCCGATGTCCCCGCCCCACTTTCTTCTCCCGACGCGGCAGAGCGATGTCGAGATCGCCGTATTTGTAGACGAAAAAGCTCTTGCCTACCCCGCTCGCCCCCAGCCGCGCCATCGCTTCGGCGAACGTCTCGGGATCGAGTCCGTAGACTTCGATGTCCAGATCCTTCACCGGCCGCCCCAGCAGCCGATCCCGCACCGCCCCGCCTACAAGGCAGCAACGGGCGGAGTACTCACTTTCTAGAAAAACCCGAACCTTCTCAATTTGAATTTTGAGTTCTGGAGAGACGGTGCTGAAAAAATGGGGAAAAAGGAAGGTGTGTTTCATACGCTGCGGGATCTTCTCTTCCTCTCGGACAAAATATTCGATCTGCTTGTCGCCTTGATAGGCGAAAGAGATAATACCCCAAGGCCCCAAATGGATCAAGGGGTGCGGATCACTCCGCATTTCCTTTGATGGTCGTACCGAGGAAGATCAGCATAAATCCGTCAAAAAGAAGGCTGATGCCGACAAAGATACCGATCAGCCAGGCGGTCTCCTGGATGGAGGTCCAGGAGGTCAGGAAAATGATCGCCAGCAGCAGGGAGAGTGCGCCGTTGAGGCTCCAAAGCCACCACCCTTTGGCCGGACGCATCAAAGAGCCCATCGCGAAGCCTGCGAAGGTATCCAGCAGGAAATAGATCGCCAGCAGCAAGCCCAGCGCCTGGATGCCGATGTTGGGCTTGAAGACCATCAGCAGGCCGGTCAGGACCAAGATAAAGGCTTTGAACCAGCCCAGCCAATCGGAGGGGTTGGTACGGACGGTGACGTACACCGCCATAATTCCTGCGAAGATCATCAGCCACGCGACGAAAACGACCGTCGCCAGCGTCCCGTAAAAGGGAAAGAGGAGCGCCAGAACACCGAGGATCGCGATCACGATCCCCGC
>JALWNT010000046.1:0-40243 GCA_027080995.1 Campylobacteraceae bacterium
GACGTCCCGAAGCGTCGGGCTCTCCCAGCCGGGTCTTGACCATCTCCACCCCGATCACTTCGCCGTGCTCGTTGCGCAATACCTCTTTGGGGGAGGTGTAAAATTCAAACTCGACTCCCTCCTCTTTCGCGTTGATGTACTCTTTGCGCGATCCGGGCATATTGTGGGCATCGCGGCGGTAGAGACACTTCACTTCAGAGGCCTTTTCGCGCAGTGCGGTGCGGACGCAGTCCATCGCGGTATCCCCGCCGCCGATGACGATGACCCGCTTGCCTTTGACATCGATCACTTCATCCAGGGGCTCACCGAAGAGACGCTTTTGGACGTTGACCAGATACTCCATCGCCAGATAGCACCCTTTGGCATCCTCACCGTTGATCCCGGGGCGGCGCCCCTTGGTGGCACCGGTTCCGAGGAAGACCGCGTCGTAGTTTTCGACCAGTTTCTCGAAGGGGATATCTTTGCCGATCTCCGTATCGAGATGAAAGACGGCTCCCGCCTCCTCCAACTGGACGACGCGGCGCTGGATGACGTTTTTGTTGAGTTTGAAGCCCGGGATCCCGTAGGTCAGCAATCCGCCGGGACGACTCTGCCGATCGAAGATCTCCACATCGATCCCTTCGCGCAAAAGGAAAGTGGCTACAGAGAGCCCCGCGGGACCCGCACCGACGATCGCGACTTTTTTGCCCACCTTCTCCGTGGCGAAACGGGGACGCAAACCTTTTTTGAATCCCTCTTCGCTAATGAAGGTTTCGATGGAGCCGATGGTGATGGCGCCGTATCCGTCGTTGAGGGTGCAGGAGCCTTCGCAGAGACGGTCGTGGGGGCAGATCCGTCCCATCACTTCGGGGAAGGGAGAGGATTCGTTGGAGAGACGGAACGCGAGCTCCAGGTCCTGCTCCGCCGTACGTTTGAGCCAGTGGGGGATGAAGTTGTGCAGGGGGCAGCCGTTGTGGCAGTAGGGATCACCGCACTGGATGCAGCGATCGGCCTGTTCACTCGCTTTGTCACTGCGGAAGATCTCGTAGATCTCGTCGAAGTCCTTGATCCGTACGACCACGTCGCGTTTGACGGCGTCGATCCGTTCCAGGTCAAAAAATCGTAACATCTTACTCTCCCTCCTCGATCATCTTGAGCGGCATCTTCATATCCTTGGGACGTACCAGCCAGAAATTGCGAATTTCGACCCGGAAATTCTCCAGAATCGCTTTGGCTTTTTCACTCTTGGTTTCATTGTAATAATCTTTGAGCAGCTTTTTGAGGTAATAGCGCTCGATGTCGGTATCTTCGGTGTCGATGCGAAGCACTTCGATCAGTTCGCGGTTGATGTTTTCGACGAATTCGTGGCACTCGTCGTAGACGAAAGCCGCTCCGCCGGTCATTCCCGCACCGAAGTTGACACCGGTACGCCCCAGAATCACGACGACCCCGCCGGTCATATATTCGCAGGGGTGGTCACCGGTCCCTTCGACGATGGCGATGGCTCCCGAGTTACGCACCGCGAAGCGCTCACCGACCCGGCCGGCGATGTAGAGTTTGCCGCCGGTGGCGCCGTAGAGGCAGGTGTTGCCGCCCAGGGAAAACTCTTCGCCGCTCAGATCCCCGGTGATGACGATACGGCCGCCGTGCATCCCCTTGCCGATGTAGTCGTTGCCCGCACCGTGGACGCGGATGCTCACGCCGTTGATGAGGAAGGCTCCCAGTGACTGGCCAGTGGTTCCCTTGAGGTTGATGCAGATCGTATTGTCCGGCAAGCCTTTGTCTCCGTAGTATTTGGCGACGGTTCCGGAGATCAGGGTCCCGAAACTGCGGTTGAGGTTGCTGACCGCTCTCTCGACGACGACGTTGTCGTTGGGATTTTTGATCGCGGGCATCACTGCTTCGAGAATCTCTTTTTCGTACTCGTTCTTGTCGAAGGGCTCGTTGCTCTCGACTTGACAGGTGTCGGGCCCGTCGAGACGCTCGAGGAGGCTCTCCAGGTCGAACTTCTTCGCAAATTCATCCTCGATTACTTTGAGCAGATCGGTGCGGCCAATGATCTCCTGGAGGGAGCGGTACCCCAAAGAGGCGAGGATCTCCCGTACATCCTCGGCGATCAATGTGAAATAGTTGATGACCCGCTCGACGCTTCCTTCGTAGTGCTCACGCAGCTTCTTCTCCTGCGTGGCGATCCCCACGGAGCAGCGGTTGAGGTGGCAGATGCGCAGGATCTTACAGCCGATGACGGTCAGAGCACCGGTCCCGAAGGCGTAACTCTCGGCTCCGAAGATGGCGGCTTTGACGATATCGGCCCCGGTCTTGAGGCCTCCGTCGGTCTCCAGCTCCACAAAGCCGCGCAGGTTGTTGGCTTTCAGGGCGTTGTGGGCTTCGATGAGTCCCAACTCCCAGGGGTTTCCGGCGAATTTGATCGAACCGATGGGCGCGGCTCCCGTCCCGCCGTCGGCTCCGGAGATGATGATTTTGTCGGCGTAGGCTTTGGCGACACCCGCGGCGATGGTACCCACCCCCGCGGTGGAGACCAGCTTGACGGCGATCTTGGCGTCAGGGTTGATCTGCTTGAGGTCAAAAATCAGCTGCGCCAGATCCTCGATGGAGTAGATGTCGTGATGCGGCGGCGGAGAAATCAGCGTGATCCCCGGCACCGTATGGCGCAGCCGGGCGATCAGGGGTGAGACTTTGTGGCCGGGCAACTGGCCGCCCTCCCCGGGCTTGGCTCCTTGGGCGACTTTGATCTGGATCTCTTCGGCACTGCGCAAGTAGGCGGGAGTGACGCCGAAGCGCCCCGAAGCGATCTGCTTGATCTTGGAGTTTTTGACGGTGCCGAAGCGTGCTTCATCCTCACCGCCCTCGCCCGAGTTGCTGCGCCCGCCGATGCGGTTCATCGCCTCAGCCAGACACTCGTGGGCTTCGGGGGAGATCGAGCCCAGGCTCATCGCCGCGGTGCAAAAACGCTTGAAGATCGCTTCGACCGGCTCCACCTCGTCGACCGGGATCGCTTCCCGGTCACTGCGGAACTCGAAGAAGTCGCGGATGAACTTCTTGTTCCGGGTTTCGATGCGGCGTTTGAGGACGGCGTAATCCTCTTTTTTCCCGCTGATGGCCGCTTTGTGAATCGCGTGGACCGTCGCCGGGGCGAAGTCGTGGTATTCGGCGCCGTCGATGTATTTGTAGAAACCGCCGATGTTGAGCGGGAAAATCCGGTTCGTCGTCTCCGGATCGAAAGCTTCGGCGTGGAAACGGCGGATGCGCTCCTCGATCTCGGCGTAGCCCAGACCCTTGAGCAAGGCGTTGGCTTTGGGGAAGCACTCGGAGACGATCTCATCCCCCAGTCCGATGATGTCGAAAAGCATGGAATTGCGGTAGCAGGAGATCGTCGCGATCCCCATTTTGGACATAATCTTAAGCAGACCGGCGTTGATTGCTGTGCGGACCTTTTTGAGGATCGGGGCAAGGTTGACGTCGGGGTTCTTGCGCCGTTCGATCTGCGCGACGGTCTGGAAGAGCATATAGGGGTGGATCGCCGAGGCGCCGAAAGCCAGCATCGCCGCGGCCGCGTGCGAATCGTAGACCTCTCCGGTCACGGCGACGATGCTCACCAGGTGACGAACTCCCGCATCGAGAAGCGCGTGGTTGAGCCGGCTGATGACCATCAGCATCGGCATCGTCATATTGTCGGGTGCGAGCGTATGGTCGTCAAGAATGATGAGGCGGATTCCCTGATCCTTGACTTCCGAGACGATCTGATCGACCAGCTCGTGCAGGCTGGAGCGCAGATCGCTCTTGAAGCCCGTGTAGTAGCGTTTGGCTTTGTAGGTCGGATCGTATTTGGGATCGCTCTCCCGGCCGAACTCTTCGAGAATGATCAGCTTTTCGTAACTGAGGATCGGTGAAACCGTCTTGAGACGGCGTGCGTGTTCGGCGTCATCGGTAAGAATGTTGTGGATTTCGCCGAAGCCGGTATTGAGGCTCATCACCACGCGCTCGCGGATCGGGTCGATGGGAGGGTTGGTCACCTGAGCGAATTTCTGACGGAAAAAGTCGGTGAAGTTGCGCTGTTTGTCGCTGAAGGCCGCCAGGGGTGTATCGTCTCCCATCGAGGCGGTCGCTTCTTTGCCCTCTTTGACCATCGGTTCGATCACCTGCTCGATCACTTCGAGGGTAATGTTGAAGTAGCGCTGACGAGACTCCATCACCTCCGCGGGCGGAACGTCGACCGTGGAGAAGGGATCGTCCATATGCTCTTGGAGATAGACCATATTTTCCGTGAGCCACTGACTGTAGGGAAGCTTTGTCTTGAGGTAGGTGTCGATGTCCCGGCTTTTGAGGACGGTGCCGTACTTGAGATCCAGTCCCATCATCTCCCCAGACTGCAGACGTCCCCGCTCGACGATCTCTTCATCGGGAATCTGCAGCACCCCGTACTCCGAAGCAATCAGCAGGCGTCGATCTTTGGTGATGATGTATTTGGAGGGGCGCAGACCGTTACGGTCCAGGACGCAGCCGATGTAGCGCCCGTCGGTCATACTCACCGCCGCGGGACCGTCCCAGGGCTCGAAGCAGGTACTGGTGTACTCGTAGAAAGCCCGCAGATCGGCATCCATATGCGGCGCGTTCTGCCAGGGAGCGGGGATCATCGCCCGGGCGGCTTTGAAAAAGTCGACCCCGTTAATGCGTAGAAATTCGAAGAAATTGTCCAGACTCGCCGAATCGCTCATCCCTTCCTGGATGATGGGCAGCAGTCGCTCCAGCTCTTCGGGGGTGAAGACATCGCTCTCCAAGTGCTCGCTTTTGGCCAGAGCGTTGAAACGGTTGGCGGTAACAGAGTTGATCTCTCCGTTGTGGGCGATCATCCGGAAAGGCTGAGCGAGCTTCCACTGCGGCAGCGTGTTGGTCGAAAAGCGCTGGTGAAAGAGGCAAAAAGCGATCTCGAAATCCTCATCCTGAAGATCGGTATAGAACTCTTTGATATGCGTCGGCATCACGAGTCCTTTATAGGAGACGACGCTGGAGGAGAAGGAAGGAATGTAAAAGTCGGGATCGTCCGCCAATTTACGCTCGATCTCCTTGCGCGAGAGGTAGATCAGCGCATCAAAACGGCGGGTTCCCATCAGCGAGTCGGGAACGATAAAGAGCTGGGTGATCGTCGGCAATGTCTCGATCGCCTGCTCTCCCAGCGCATTGGTGTCGACAGGGACTTCACGGCTGAAATAGACTGTAAGATCGTTGTTTTCACAGATCTCCCGGATCGTTTCGAGATCGTCGGGGTTTTTGTGGAAAACCATCGCCACGGCATAGTGCTTGGGCAAAACGACACCCTCTTTTTGCGCGACTTTGGCGAAGAATTTCCTAGGAATCGAAAGCAGCAGCCCGCTCCCGTCGCCAGTCTTGCCATCGGCGGCGATCGCCCCGCGGTGCATCATTCTCGAAAGCGCCGTCACGGCATCGTCGAGGTTTTTGTGAGAGGGTTCGTTGTCGATGGAAGCCAGCAGTCCGAAACCGCAATTGTCCTTGAAAGAGGTATAAAGATCTCTCATAAGCCAACCTTAATCTGTTTTTTAGTAGGGTCCGCAAACCCGTAAATCGCTAGATTTTACCCGAAAGTGGATTAGAGGCGGCTTTTTCATAAATGAGGAATGAGGAATGAGGAATGAGGAATTAGTTTTTGATCGGCGGTCAGTGGTTGACAGTGATGAATATTATTGGTCATTTGGGAGCGTTTTTGGGAGCGTTTTAAAGCAACACAAACTGAAATCACTCCTCATTCATTATTCCTCATTCCTCATTCCTCGTTCCTCATTCGAAATGCGGAGCATTTCGTGAAAGGGTTCATCCTCCGCCTCCAGCGGGCCAAAAACGAGGATCTCATCGTTACGATCCTGACCGAAAGGGCGATGAAGAGCTATTACCGTTTTTACGGGGCGCGGCATTCGATTTTGCAATTGGGGTACCTCATCGATTTCGAGGAGGAGGACGAAGGAGCACGCTTCATGCCAAGGCTTCGGCGAGTGAGTCATTTGGGATTTCCCTGGCTCTATCGGCGCAACCGCCTGATGGCCTGGCAGCAATTCGTACGGCTCTTCGAGCCGCATCTGCGCGATACGGAGAGCTTGGAGCCTTTCTATTTCGAACTGCTCCTTGAGGCCGCCCGGCGCTGGGAGCGGCAAAACCCCAAGCGCATTGTCTGCGAGAGTTACCATCGGCTACTCAAACACGAAGGGCGCATCCACCCTCTCGACCGCTGCTACATCTGCGAAAAATCCCTCAATGAAGAGGTGGCGCTGATGCAAGCCCTCATCCCTGCCCACCCGGGCTGCATCTACGGCCCCTCCCTCCCCCGCCAAAAGCTCGAAAGCTTCTTCGAAAGCGGTAAATGCACCTGGCTAGAGGATTCGGAAATTGATCTCATCTATTCTACAGTGTCGAAAGGATTGTAGGTAGGATTTCACTCAAAAATTCCTATAGTTTTCATTCTTTTCGAACGAAAAAATCTACAGTGCAGGGAGGTTATGGGATTGAGATCAACAATTCTCAGCCTTTTGATAAAAACGAACGCTAGAATATGGTTGAATATTGAACCAAAAATTTGTATTAGCCAGCACGCCATCTGCACCGATCATCGGCAGTATGGGCGATCTCGAAGCGAATGCTCAACGCACTTTCCAGGTGCGCCTGCACTTCTCTCCGACACCCCTGCACACCGAGCATCGACACATCTGACGCACTTTCTATTGCAAAATTTGGGTTCAATTTTCCTTACCAAAAATTGAGGTAAGGAGGAAGGGAGAAAATGAGGCGATTTTTTCATTTCCTTGCCGTTTTGTGCTTGATGGTACTGTTGACACATTCCTTCCTTTGGGGCAAGCTTCCCGATCGTCCTTTTCAGTGGGCAGACGACGAAGCTTTCAAACCGTTGATCTACCGCAACAGTACGGGGAAATCCGAAGGAATCTTCTACGATGTGCTGACGGAGGCTTTTCGGCGAATGAAGATTCCGCTGCGATGCAAACTCTACCCTTGGACTAGGGCTCAAAAAATGGTCGAAGAGGGAAAAGCGGACGGGATGGTCACCGTAGCCACTGAAGCTCGCCGAAAACGCTTCAAAGCCACCGATCCGATTGTCGAAGTGGAAGAGTGGGTCTTTGTGAGCCGAGACAATCCCAGATACAAAGAGATCCTGAAGATCCGATCTATCAAGGATCTGAAACGCTTCACCCTGGTGGAGACGATAGGCAGCGGATGGTCCAGAGAGAACTTCAAAGGAATGAGAATCATTTGGGTTCCTACTGCCCAAAGTGCCCTAAACATGGTCGCATCCGGACGGGCAGACATCTATCTGATGAGCAATTACACCGGACCGTTCTTCGTCAAAGAACAGATACGAAAGGGAGGACCCCTACACGATCGACTCAAAAAAATCGTATCGGGAACGCATCCTCTGACCAAAATAGACTATCAGCTTCTGATTCGGAAGAACTCTATGTATGTCGATATCATCGATCGGTTCAATAGAATTTTGCGTCAAATGTATCGCGACGGTACCTATGGAAGAATTCTGCAACAATACCGGATAAAAATGGAAGAGATTCGATGAAATCCCACAGAATCTCTCTTCGAACGGAGAAAACCTCCCTTCAAAATCTTGTGAGGAAAAAAGTTTGATCGCAATATCTACTCTTCAATCTTTCCCGTTTTTCAAAAGCAAACTGGCCAAACGCCTCAGTCTTTACATTTTTGCTATCACCGTTGCGACCGCCCTACTGGTCACCGCACTCCACGTCGTCTGGGAATTCCATCATGAAAAAGAACTACTTCGCAAAGAGTTCCGTCAGGTTGAAAAAGTCAATCTTCCCAGCATCAAAGCAAATCTGTGGATACTCGACATCCCCGCTTTGCAAACAATCCTGGGAGGACTGCTTCACAATCGAAATTTCGTCTATTTCAAACTGACCGACGATCAAGGGAAGAGACTTCTAGAAGTAGGGAAACTCCCTCGTAAAAATTTTCTACTTGAAAAAATACCTCTTTACCACGACAATGGCTATGGCAAGCAGATCTACATCGGTACACTCACCATGGTCGTCACCACCCGATACATTTATGAAAATATAATCCGCAATACACTGACTACTCTGGGGATTTTACTCATCACAATGCTCCTGACGGTGCTTTTCATACTCTTTCTGGTCTGGTCACTTATCTCGAAGCATCTTTTGGCTATTCAGAGCTATACGAACAAAATTCGTTTCGAGGAAGAGATCCCACCTCTGCAACTGGAGCGAAAAGAGAATCAATGGACACGGGATGATGCCTTGAGCTCTCTCGTCAATGCCATTAATAAAATGCAAAAAATGATCCGGGATTCCTACGCCCGACTGGAGTATCAATCCCTCCACGATCCTCTCACCGATCTCCCCAACCTCCGATCGCTCAGACTCGATCTTTCCCAACGCATCAAAGAGTGCGAGATAAGCGGAAACATCGCGGCACTTTACTTTATCGATCTCGACTCCTTCAAAATTCTCAACGATTCGTTGGGGCATACGGTGGGCGATGCCGCTTTGACGGAAGTGGCCAAACGACTGAAACGGCTGGAAAATCGCGGAGTACGTGTGTATCGCATCGGGGGCGATGAGTTTCTGCTCCTGACAAAAGCATTAAGCAATAATCCGGAAAAAACCCGGGAACTCGCTCAAAAACTCGCCGAAGAGATCCGGGGTATTTTCGATGAAAAATTCGAACTTGACGGAAAGTCTTTCAAAATTACAGCCGGCATCGGTGTCAAACTTTTCCAAAAAGGGCAGGATATTGAAACGATCATCAAACATGCCGACAATGCCCTCTACAAAGCCAAAGAGAAGAACCGTAATGTAATCGCTTTTTTCCATGAGTGTATGCAATCAAGCACTGATAAAAAGCTTGAGATAGAACAATACCTGCATCATGCAATCCACAACGATGAATTTATCGTGCACTATCAGCCCAAATACGATCGGCATCGAAAACTCCGTTCCGCAGAAGCCCTCACTAGACTCCGACGGAAGGACGGGAGACTGATTCCTCCCGGGGAGTTTATCCCCTATGCGGAGGAGACAGGGATGATTCTCGATATCGATCATCGGATCATCCCCAAGGTATTTAAATTTGTTCTCGAAAACCGATCAATAATGGAAAATGCAGGAATGGAGAGCATCGCAATCAACATCTCTCCCGCGCAGTTCATGATGGCGGATTTCGTCCAATTTATCGTTTCCGAAGCCAAACGCTTCTCCATCGATCCCCATTTTATCATTCTGGAAATCACGGAAGAGACCGTCGTTTCCAATGCCGAATACGCTATGGAAACGATGCTCGAATTGAAACGCCATGGATTTCGATTTTCCATCGACGATTTCGGGACCGGGTATTCATCCTTACGCTATCTTATGAATTTTCCGCCCGACGAATTGAAAATCGATAAATCTTTCGTAGATCATATTCCCGAAAACGACCGCAGTGTCGCCATAGTACGAACCATCATTACGCTTGCAAAAACTCTGCATCTTACGGTCGTGGCCGAAGGGGTCGAGAGAGAAGAGCAGTTCCGAACCCTTTATCGATACGGCTGTACTCTCTTCCAGGGCTACCTATTTTCCCGGCCCCTTCCTGAAGAAGAGTTCCTCCGCCTCCTCACAGAAAGGGGCTATGCTTCCGATCGAAAATGAACGCTCCTTTTGGGATTGCCCGCGACTTCTCTATTTCGAAGGATTCTCCTCCGTCATCACCGGATGCTTATCGGAACTCTTTTCACCGAAAGGATTGACAAACTGGTCATTAAGACGTCGAATTGCGGAGCGGGAATAATCGGCAATCTTATCAAGACGCTCTTGGGTACGACGGATCCATCCGCGGCTCCATGCCAGAAAAAGGGGACGATACCAGCGAGTCCGTTTCTCCAGAGCCCGGGAGATCTCCGGATCTTCCGAGGAGAGTTTTTTGATCATTCTTTTCGCGACGAATGCACGGATTCTGAAATGAAAAATGAGCAAAAGCAACAGTGCACCCAGAGTCGCCCAGAGCAATCCGCCGCTTCCGAGAGACAACGTCCCGGAGAAAACCAAGAAAAGCAATCCTCCCGCCAGAAGCCCTGCGACGATCGCATCATAGAGAAGAACTCTTCTCCCCCAACGCCGGAGATTTTCCTGCAGGCGCGGAAGTGTTTCGTTTTTGATTTTCTTGGCGAAATCTTCCAGCGCTTTGGTGATCCGGTAGGCCCGTTCGATCTTGACCCCCTCCATCTTCTCCAAAATCTTCGCCATATCTTCGTCCCGCTTTCGTTTGAGACGCTCCGCGATTCCCGGATCGTCGATCGGTTGCATGGCACTTTCGTTGTAAACGGCGTAAAAAATTCCGGAGATGAGCCCCTCTTGAGAAAGTGCCCGCTGCCAGGAGCCGATGACATCTTCGAGGTTGTCTTCTCGGGCGGTCGTATCGATCTGATTGAGGATGTAGAGGATTTTGTCTCTGTCACGGTGCTCCACGGTGCCCGCGACCAAATGCTCCAGCGTATCACGCATGGCACCCGGTTCGGGATGACGTGCATCGAAAAAGATCAAGACAAGATCCGACATTTCAATGATATGGCTGCTGATGCGCAAAATCGCGCTGCGCTGCCTGTCGGCATCAAAGCCCGGAGAGTCGATGAGGATCTTCCCCTTGATCCGTTCTGACGGAACCGTCTTAAGCTGCAAGTAGAGATTGACCCGGCTCCCCTCTCCTTTGTCCACCCGCTCCACCTCTTCGCTGATGTTGTAGAACGGAAAGCGCGGATCGGCATCCAGCGCGAGGCCGGGCAGTGTCGTGACCCGATCGCCCGTCCCGTAACAGATCACGGTAAATTTGTCGTCGACGGCCTGGTTGCCGCTTTGCTGTACCTCCATCCCCAGATAATTGTTGATAAAGGTCGATTTTCCCGAGGAGAAAGTCCCCAGCAGCGAAATCAGCGGCCACCAGGAGATCTTGGCGGTGTAACTCTCCTCCTCTCCCAGGATTCCCAATTTTTCCGCAACACTGTCCAGGACCTGATACTCCCGGATCACATCCAAAAGAATGGGATTTTCGGCACTGAGATACTCTTTGAGCTTTTTGTAACGTTCCTCGGCTGTCATCTGTGAGACTCCCTTCGATTGTTTGGATCGATTTTACCCAAAGAGGGAAAGCATCACCGTTTACTTCAATTCTCGATTCAACAGTTCGTTGACGACTTGGGGATTGGCTCTTCCCCCCGTCTCTTTGAGAACCTGTCCGACAAAAAAGCCCAAGAGCTTTCGATTGCCCTCCCGATATTGAGCGACCTTTTCGGGATGCTTCGTCAAAACTTCATCGACAATCGGAAGGATCTTTTGCGGATCGTTGATCTGTTCCCATCCCTTTTCTTCGACGATCTTCTCGGGGCGTTCACCGCTTCGCGACATCTCTTCGAAAATCTGCTTGGCGATCTTGACCGAGATCCTTTCTTCTTCGATCATCTTTGTCAACTCCGCCAACTCCCCGGGACCGTAGCGAAGTTCTTCGGGCGAAACACTCTTCAACTCCCTGGCCACCTCATTGAGCAACAGATTGGCCAAGGTCGCAGGGACGGCGCCTCTTTTTATCCCCGCTTCGAAGAGAGAACGAAGTGCTTCATCCCGAGCCAGGGGGTTGGCCTGCTCTTCCCGCAAGCCCAAGTCCCGACGGTAGCGCTCGAAAATTTCTTGTTGGGCTTTGTCCAGGGGAGCGACTCTGCCCTCCTCTCCCAGCGGTTCTTTTTTGCCCTCTTTTTTGGACTTTGTCTTTATCACTTTTTCCGGCACCCTTTTGGAGCTCTCTTCGCCTCTCTTGCTCTTTTTCGCCCAGGAATCCTTGAGGCTGACGATCCGGTTGAAGACCGGATGTTCGTCAGTGGAATCCACCGGATCGGGATAGAAGTATCCCTGCCGCTCGAACTGGAAGCGTTCGTCGGGCTTCTCTTCGATCACTGCCCGCTCTACAAGAGCCTTGTGGATGATCTTCAGGGACTCCGGATTGAGATCTTCGGGACCTTGGGGATTCTCCACCCGGAAAAGCCGATCGTAGAGCCGTATCTCCGCCCGGTAGCCTGTGGCGGCATCCACCCACTGGATGGCGCTTTTGACCTTGATGCCGCTGGTGTCGGCGCCGCTTTTGGAGTCGGGGTAATACTCGGCCCGGATTTCAGTGATTCTGCCGTCGTCATCCTTGATTATCTCTTTGCAGCGGATGATGTAGGCGTGGCGCAGACGGACCGGCTGATCGGGGGTCAGGCGATAGTAGCCTTTGGGAGGATTTTCCGAAAAATCCTCCCGCTCGATATAAATCTCCCGGGAAAAGGGCAATTTACGGAAGCCTTCCCGGGGGACATCATGGGGGTAGTATGGGGCATCCAGCTCCTCGGCTCCCTCGTAATTCTCGATCACGACCTTCAGAGGATCCAGCACACACATGACCCGGGGAACCTTGGGATTGAGGTCGTCCCGGATGGCATGTTCCAGCTGGGCGACATCCACGACGGAATTGGCCTTGGAGATGCCGATACTGTTGCAGAAATTGACAATGGCTTCGGGGGTGTAGCCCCGACGACGGTAGCCGGCGATGGTGGGCATGCGGGGGTCGTCCCATCCGCTGACCTTGCCGCTGTCGACCAACTCTTTGAGTTTCCGTTTGCTCAAGACGGTGTAGTTCATGTTGAGCCGGGCGAATTCGTACTGATAAGGGCGCGGTGGACCCAGGCGGAGGGTGTCGAGGATCCAGTCGTAGATGGCCCGGTTGTTCTCGAACTCCAGCGTGCAAAAAGAGTGGGTGATCCCCTCGATGTAATCCGAAAGGCAGTGGGCGAAATCGTACATGGGATAGATGCACCACTCATCGCCCGTGCGCATATGGCGGGCGTGTCGGATGCGGTAGAGCAGCGGATCGCGCATCTGCATGTTGGGAGAACTCATGTCGATTTTGGCCCGCAGGACATGCTCGCCGTCCTTGAACTCCCCTTTGCGCATCCGTTCGAAAAGATCCAAATTCTCTTCGACGGAGCGTTCGGCGTAGATGCTGCGCCGCCCCGGTTCGGTGACGGTGCCGCGATACTCCCGGATCTCCTCTTCGCTCAGGCTATCCACGTAGGCTTTGCCCCTTTTGATCAATTCCACCGCGTAGTTGTAGAGCCGCTCGAAATAGTCGGAGGTGTGGCGTACCGGCCCATCCCACTCAAAGCCGAGCCAGTGGACCGCATCTTCAATGGCCTTGGCGTATTTCTCCTCTTCGGTCATGGGATTTGTATCGTCCATCCGAAGATGGCAACGCCCGCCGAAATCCCGGGCGATCCCGAAATTGATGGTGATCGCCTTGGCGTGGCCGATGTGGGGGAATCCGTTGGGTTCGGGAGGGAAGCGGGTCACCACCTCCTCGTATTTGCCCGAGGCCAAATCCTCTTCCACGATCGCCCGCAAAAAATCTTTCTTCTTCTCCATACTTACTCCGCCGTTTTAATTACGCTATTTTACCCGATATTCATTCCAAAACATCGGAAAGAAATCTCAAGGATGCAACCGGGAAAAGTCTAACTTCGGATAGAGCTTTCGCAAGATCGCTTCGTCTTTTTTCCAGTAGGAGCCGGCTGCTTTACGCGAAAATCTTTTCATGGCTTCACGCGCCTCCTGCTTTCTTCCGAGAAGGAGCAGTGCGTAGGCTGCGTACTCTCCGGCGAAATCCTGGCCGATTCTCAGCGCTCTTTGCGCAGCGTTCAACGCCTGCTCGGGCTTACCGGCCAAGAGATAATACCAGGCGGCTTTCGCCGAAGCCCCGTCCAAATCGACAATTTTGGCATACTCCTCGCAGTAGTTTCGTTTCGTCAAATCTCCCTGACGAAGCACATAGATATCGCACTGCACCATCAGCTTCCCGGCGGCACATCCGCGGCAACTGACGTTCAAATCGGTGGCTTGCAGAGCGGAAAACACCCAAATCATCGATACGATCTGCTTGAACATATTTTTCCTTTTGAAAAAACGATTTTCCATGAAAGCAAAAGCTTGGCCTCGAACAGGCGTTCCATTGGGGAAAAGTTGGATGGCAATCCCACACTCCTAAACGTTCAATACTGCGCTCAGACGAAACTCGGGGCATCGTTGGCAAAGAGAATCAGATCTCCGGGCCGGGTCTCTTCGACAAGCATCTCCTCCATCTGCGACTTTCTCTCCAGATGTCGGAGTTTTTCGGGAGAGACGACCCGTTGAAAAATCGCATAGTTCAAATCTCCCGTGACAATGATCCGGTCGAAAATTTCATTCGCCCGCTTTGCCACCTGTTCGTTGAGCTTCTCGTCAGCTTCCACCAACCCCGGAGAGATGAGGACCTTGCGCCCCGGCCAGGTGGATGCCAACTCGAAGGAAGCCATCATTCCGTCGATGTTGCCGTTGAAACTGTCGTCGAGGATCACTTTGCCCCCGGCATCGATCCGCTGCAAACGATGGGGGACCGGCTCGATTCTTTTCAGAGCGCGGCGAATCTCTTCGGAGCTCATCTCCAGTGCTTTGGCGACATGAATCGCCGCAGCCAGATTGAGGGCGTTGAAAGCCCCCAAGATCTTGGCGCAGTAGCGCTCCCCTTCCAGGGTGAAACAGGTTCCCTCCAGGGTCGCCTCGATCTCTTCGATCTCCGGACCGAAAACATGTATTCTCGGATCGGCCGAAGCATCGACCATGGCACTTTCGTGGACCCAAGCTTCGACAAGTCGGGGGGAGCGGAGGATCTCCAGTTTCGTATCCCTGATCTTTTCCAAAGTTTTGAAGTATTCGATATGGGCGGGACCGATCTTCCCCACCACGGCGTATTGGGGCCGGACAAACTCGGTGATCTCGGCGATATCTCCCTCCCCGCGGGCTCCCATCTCCACGACATAAATTTGCGTATCGGCAGGAAGGTCCTCGTTGACATCTTTCATCACCCCGCCCAGGGTATTGACCGAACGGGGGGTGGCATAGACCCGATATTTTTCCGAGAGTATCGTCGCGATGAAGTTTTTGATACTGGTTTTGCCGTAACTGGCGGTGACTCCCACCACCCTCAGATCGGGCATCGCCTCCAGACGTTTTCGTGCCCGGTTGCGAAAAGCACCGAAGAGCATCTTCTCGATGGCGACGGAGACGATCCAAGCCAGTAGAATGGGAAGAAAAGTGCTGTAGATTTGGAAGACTAAGACAAAAAAGAGTCCAAAGAGTCCCAAAGCCGCAAAAAAACGCTTGACCCGTCCGGTGAAAACCAACTTTTTATCGATTTTCCGATACCAAAGGAGAAAAAGCGGCAGATAGAGCAAAGCGACGACAAAGCCGTAGCGGCCGTGACTGACGCCCATGACAAAATCGTAACTCAAAAAAGGAAGAAGAAAATAGAGATAGTTCCACCAAGGTTTGGTGTGATGGAAAATCACACGCTCCAATCGATAGCTGTACCACTGAAGTGTAGTGATGATGTAATAGCCAAGCAGAGCGAGCATCAGAAAGTAAGCGATCAAATTCACGACGGTCAGCATGGATGGATCCTTGAGTGGAGTGAAGAGTGAAACTTTTTAATGAAGAGTTTCGGGCCGATACTTCGCAACACAATCTTATGCAAACGTGACTTTGGCCCCACCATATAGGTCTGATGCCCTGACGCCAAAAACAGTGCCGGCATTGCCGAATGCGGACTGGATGGATTTTTAATCATTGGCACTTCCCGCCTCACCGCCACACTCTTTTTCTATGGTTTCGGCGATGCTTTTCGCGTTGGCGGGATCAAGAAAAAAGTAGTGATCCCCCTCCATCCGATAGAGCTCGGCATCGGGGATCAATCCGGCGATTCGCTCCCCGGTCCAAAGAGGGGTCGCCGTATCCTTTTCACCCCAAAACAGTAGAGCTTTGCCGTGAACCTTCCCGAAATTCTCTTCGAACTCTTCGTTGACTGTCGCTTTGAACGTTTCGTACATCCCCGGATTCATCCCCTGTACGTCCGCACTGGCAAAAAGCGTACGTAATTTACCGAACCCCAGGGGTTTGAGCGCTTTGAAAAGGGCGATTTTCATCCGTACGGAAAAGGGCTTGGGTACGAGGATTCCCGCCGATGAGAGGAGGACCAGGCAGTCGGGATCCAGCAGCGTCGCGACTTTGCCGCCAAACGAGTGGCCCGCGACGATACGTGGTGCGATTTTAAGTTCTCGGAGGAACTCTCGGACGATCCTTGCATAATCCTCCGTACTCAAAAAACGCTCGTTGGGACTCTTGCCGAAGCCGGGTAGGTCGAGGTAGAGGTGACGAAAATCGGGCAGCAGCTTTCCGAATGCCTGACGCATCAACTCTTTGTTACTCCCCCAGCCGTGGAGGAAAAGGATCGTCAGCTCCGACGAAGGATTGCGTACCTCGTACGCGATCGGATACTCCTCTCCTCTGTATCGACAATTGCGTATCGCCATCTCAACGCTCTTGCGACGGTGCCTTCTTCAAAGGCATAAGTTTGTCGAAGCCGTAGACATCGGGAAAGAAATGCAAACCCGAATCGTCGGCATACGCGGTGTAATAGGCGATGTGTACGGGCAACGGTCGCCGCAGACCCACCGTCTGCAGTTTCATCGTCGCCAACTTTTTCCTGATCGTCGGCCAATCGTCGTTGAGATAACCGTGGGTCGCCAGATACTCCAACATCAACATGGGTTTGGCCAGGCGAATGCAACCGTGACTGTAGGCGCGGTAACTGTGTTTGAAAAGACTTTTGCGGTTGGTATCGTGCATATAAACCGAATAGGGATTGGGAAACATGAATTTCACCCGTCCCAACGCATTACCCGCTCCGGGGAGCTGGATCAGTTTGAAGGGAAGTTCCCTCTTTTTCCATTCCGGGCGAAGATAACGGCGCCAATTCACGCTGCGGGGATCCACCCGCTCAGAATCGATGGTGTAATCCCTCAACACGATCATGCGCTTGCGTTTGAAATAGTTTCGATTGCGCAACAGATGGGGAATCTCCTCCGCTCTGGCAATATTGTCCGGAACATTCCAAGTCGGGTTGAGGACGACGTATTTCATCGTCGCACTGAAGATGGGTGTCTGCCAATTTTTTCTTCCGACAATCACCGGAAAAGCGAAACGCAGTTGGCCCTCCTCGAAAAAACGGACTTTGAATTCGGGGACGTTGACCAGGAAATAACTTTCCCACCCTTTATCGCTCATCACCTTGGCCCGTTGCAAACTCATGAAAAGTTTGCGCATATTTTCTCCGGATACCGCTCCGTTTCGATAAAACGCGAGAAGGCGGGCGAATTCCGGATCGGCAGGCAGATAAGGAGTCAGGATCTGCTCGATACTCTTTCCCGAGCGTAGATCGGAGAGGAGCGTCGAAGCGGAAACACGCTGGGTATAAAAACTGAAATGAGTATGGATTTTGTGAAGATTGCGCTCTTTTTCTATTTTTTTATACGCCGGAATATCGATACAGCTGTTGGCTAGATTTTTCGCGTAACCGACGAGAATTTTTGAGAGAAGAGCGGTATCCCGTTTGCGAAGATACTCTTGATAAAGGGGGGTCAATTGACAGCGGGACGCGTAGGCATCGGTCGCCAAAATACGTTCGAACTCCCGCCGCTGATCGGCACTCCAACCGTTGGCATCTCCGAGATGGGGACCGGTACAGCCACTTAGCCACAGGAGCAAGAGCCCGGCCACTGTTGAGATCGTCCATGATCGCCTTCGGATACGTCGTCTGTTTTGCAAAATATTCCTTCCTTTTGTCGAATGCTCTTGTATAGATGTCCGTTTTAGGAAAAACAGAAATCCGTGTAGGCCCTTTTATTCAAAAAAGCGTTTTGCCCTCTTTGTACTCAGACTCTTCGGTCTTATGTACGCAGAGCCCGCGCGCTTCAGAGATACGATCCGCGCAATCCCGGCAGAGATAACGATAATTTTCCAAATCGTAGTAGATCGTCTCCCCCTCCTTTAATTCGCGATAGCACTCGGCGCAGTATCGGCTCACGCAGGTAAAAATTTTTTCGTTTCCCCTCTGTTGGACAAAATGACGGCCGTTCATCGTTGCAACTCTCCAATCATCTTTTTTGCCTCCTCCAGATTCGGATCGAGATCCAGGGCTTTGCGGTATGCTTCGAGAGCCTCTTTGCGACGTCCGAGATCGTAGAGTGTGTTGGCGTAATTGTAATGGTGGGGGGCATATTCCGGATCAAGGCGGATCGCTTCCCGATGTTCACGCAGCGCCTCCTCATCTTCTCCCAGCTTGTGCAACGCGTTGGCCAAAGAACCGTGCGCCAGATCGTCGTCGGGATCGATCCGCAGAAGGTGTTCATAGGTCTCTTTCGCATCGACGTAATCGTTCATCCGCATATAGACGACCCCCAGGCGGCGCAAGACTTCGGGATTCTCTTCGTCGAGGATCAGAGCACTCTGCAGCGCCTTCTTCGCTTCCAAATTGTCACCTTTTTCCAAAGATTCGTCAGCAATCTGCAAAAGCTCCTGCAGACGGCTCGTCGGCTCCTTGGCTCGAGCGAAAGTCTTATCGGGACGATTGATCTCCCCAATCCGTTCATCGGGGACTTTCGCCTCGTAGTCGATCCCTCGGCGGGGGAAGTCTCCCGAAAAAAGCTGACGAAAAAAGAGGTAGAAAATCACGCCGGCAGCCAACAAAAGCAACAGTTGGAAAAGTGTCAAATCCGATCCCTCATTTTATATGAATTTTTCCCTCCGACCATCGCCGGCAAAAAGTGAGGGGTATGGTATGATAAGCCCGCTTAAAGAAAAATCAGGAGCCTTCTATGCCCAAAATATCGCTCGACTCCGAAGAATTGCGCCGGCGTTTGACGCCCTTCGAATACCACGTCTGTTGCGAGCGGGGAACGGAACCGGCCTTCCGTAATGAATACTGGGACAACAAAACCCCCGGTCTCTACCGCTGCAAGTGTTGCCGCAGCCCGCTCTTCTCGAGCGAAGACAAATTCGACTCGGGAACCGGCTGGCCCAGCTTCACCCGGCCGATCCGCAAAGAAGCCGTCAGTCTCCATCGTGACGATTCGCACGGAATGCACCGCACCGAAGTCCGCTGCGCCGCATGCGGCTGCCACCTGGGGCATGTCTTCCCCGACGGACCGGCTCCGACGGGAGAGCGTTATTGCATCAACAGTGCCTCCCTCGATTTCGAAAAAGAGGAAGGGGTATAATGCCGAGCGAAAATCACCACAAAGGAAAACGATGAGCCTCAAAGAACGGATCAAAAACGACATCAAAGAAGCGATGCGTGCCAAAGACACTCTCACCCGGGACACGCTGCGCAACCTCAGCGCCGCCATCAAACAGATCGAAGTGGACGAGCGTCGGGAGTTGAGCGACGCGGACGTCGAGGCGATCCTGATGAAATACCTCAAACAGCGTGAAGACGCCCTCGAGCAGTTTATCCAAGCCAAACGTGACGATCTGGTCGAAAAAGAGAAAGCGGAGATCGAACTCGTCCGTCGCTACCTCCCCGAACCGATGGACGACGCCGAACTCGAAGCGACTCTCAAAGAGATCATCGCCGACGTGAAAGCCGAAACGATGAAAGAGATGGGCAAAGTGATGGGCAAGGCCAAAGCGGTGATCGGCAGTCGTGCCGACGGCGGACGTATCAGCCAAGCTGTCAAAAAATTGCTCGGAGCCTGATAAAGGAAGAGACTTTTTCGGGAGGAGGATTCCGGAAAAGTCGGCTCTTTCGGGGGTTCTTTAAGTTTCGAGTAAGAGAGACGCTGTTACACTAAAGTTCGTTGAAAACGACATCATCAATCGAAGGAGTGAGTATGAAAAAAACCTTGAGTATCGTCGCGGCAGCGGCACTGTTGAGCGGCCTCGCGATGGCCAAAGACGTCGTCGTGGGCGTCGTCCTGCCTCTGACCGGCCCCATCGCGGCTTTCGGTCAAACCAGTAAGGGCGGCCTCGACATCGCGTACGAGCAGAACCACAAGCTGAAAAACGGCGACAACGTCAAACTCGTCGTCCTCGACGACCGGGGCGACAAGGTCGAGGCGGCCACCGCCGTCAAGCGCCTGCTGAACAAGAACCACGCCACCGTGATCCTCGGGGAAGTCGCTTCCGGCAACTCCATGGCGATGGCCCCCGTCGCCGAAAAAGCGCATACGCCGATGATCACCCACGCCTCTACCAATCCCCGGGTCACCAAAGGCAAGAAATACGTCACCCGCGCCTGCTTCATCGACCCCTTCCAGGGAGCCGTCATGGCCAAGTACGCCCTGGACAACGGCATGAAAAAAGCGGTCGTCGTCACCGACGCCAAGCAGGATTACTCCGTCGGTCTCTCCAAAGCCTTCAAAAAAGCCTTCACCGCCGGCGGAGGCAAAATCCTCAAAACCGTCCTGATCAACTCCGGAGACAAAGACTTCAACGCCCAAGTCTCCACGATCAAAGAGATGCATCCCGACATCATCGCCTTCACCGGCTACTATCCCGAAGCGGCGCTGATGGTCAAGCAGGCTCGGGCGATGGGCGTGCAGACTCCCTTCATCGGTGCCGACGGTGTCGGTTTCCCCGAACTGGTCAAAATCGGCGGCAAAGCGGCCGAAGGATTTATGTACACCGACCACTTCAACGAAGCGGCCGCCAAGTCTCCCGAAGCGCAGGCGTACGTCAAAGCTTTCCATGCCAAGTACCACAAACCGGCTGACTCCATGGGCGCTCTCGCCGCCGATGCCTACGGCATGATCCTCAACGCGATGAACGAGTGCATCGACGAGGGCAAAGCCCCCACCGACAAAGAGTGCGTCAACGACAAACTCCGCCATACTCACGGCTACAAAGGCATCACCGGCGTCATCAACATCGACAAGAACGGTAACGCCGTCAAATCCGCCGTCATCAACGAAGTCAAAAACGGCAAATTCGTCTACAAAACCACCGTCAATCCCTGATCGGCGGCCGACGTTCGTCTCCCGGCTTCGGCCGGAGGCTTCCATCGGAAGGCTGTGCGCAGCTTTCCGATGGAGACCGGACTACGCAACGCCGCCGAGCGGAAAACTCCATTGAGTTCCCTGCGACGCGGATCCATTTCAGGTAACAGAGGACATCGATGGATTTCACCACCTTTTTACAACAGCTCATCAACGGAGCGAGCTTGGGGAGTATGTACGCCCTGATCGCCATCGGATATACGATGGTCTACGGAGTGCTCCGCCTCATCAACTTCGCCCACGGCGACATTATGATGGTCGGGGCTTTTTTCACCTATATGGGGACCGCCGCGGGGCTCCCTTTTTCTCTGGCGGTTCTGCTGGGGATACTGGGGTCGGTGATCGTCGGGGTTCTGACGGACAAGATCGCCTACAAACCGCTACGTGAAGCCCCCAAAATTTCCCTGCTGATCACCGCGATCGGTATCAGTTTTTTCCTCGAAAACCTCTTCAACGTCATCTTCGGAGGCGTCCCCAAGGCCTTCAGCGCCCCGGAGTATCTGACCAAGGTCTTCCACCTCGGCAACGTCTACCTCCCCGTGACCGTCATCATCATCCCCATCGTCACGGTGCTGATCCTCTCCGGCGTTCTCTGGGTCCTCTACCGGACCAAGTACGGGATGGCGATCCGAGCCCTGGCTTTCGACATCCCCACCGTCAAGCTGATGGGGATCGACGCCGATCGGATCATCTCCATCGTCTTCGCCCTCGGCTCCGCCCTGGCGGCGGTCGGCGGAGTCTTCTACGCCGTCAGTTACCCTTCGATCGATCCGTTGATGGGAGTCATCGTCGGACTCAAAGCCTTCGCCGCCGCGGTCCTGGGCGGGATCGGCTCCGTCACCGGAGCAGTCGTCGGAGGTTTCATCCTCGGATTTACCGAAATCTTCGTCGTCGCCCTCTTCCCCGAACTTGGGGGCTACAAAGACGCCTTTGCGTTCTTCTTCCTGATCCTGGTCCTGCTCTTTAGACCCACCGGTATCATGGGCGAAGATCTCGAACGTAGCCGTTTCTAGGAGGATCGACATGAAAAACGCCATCATCAAACTTTTGCTCATTCTCCTGACGTTCGGAGTGATCGCCTGGGCGCATCGTACACTGGACTCCTACACCCTGAGTATCCTCAACAACATCGGGATTTTCGCGATTTTGGCCCTAAGCTACAATCTGATCAACGGCGTGACCGGTCAATTCTCCCTCGAGCCCAATGGTTTCGTCGCCATCGGGGCCTACGTGACCGCTCTTTTTCTGATCCCCGCCGCGGATAAGATCGATATGTTCGCCCTCGTCGATCCCGCTCCGCTCATTCTCGAGATGCACGCCCGCTTTCTGCCCGCAGTCATCGCAGGCGGGATCGCCGCCACCGTCGTCGCTCTGCTTCTGAGTGTCCCGGTCTTTCGTGTCCGGGGAGACTATCTGGCGATCGTCACACTGGGGTTCGGCTTCATCATCCGGATCTTTGCCCTGAACTCCCCCGCTTATACCAACGGGGCGATGGGGCTCAACGACATCCCCGCCGACGCCAACTTTCTCTGGATCGGGGGAATCGCCCTCTTTACATTGATTGTCATGCTCCACATCGTCTACTCCAAATTCGGCCGCGCGATGAAAGCCGTCCGCGACGACGAAGACGCCGCCACGGCAATGGGGATCAACACCTTCCGGATCAAAACGACCGCCTTTATGACCAGCGCCTTCTTCGAGGGGATCGGCGGCGGACTGCTCGCGTCGTTCCTGACGACGATCACACCGGATCAGTTCAGCTTCCTGCTGACCTTCCAGTTGCTGATCATCATCGTCCTCGGGGGTCTGGGAAGTATGACCGGCTCTCTGGTGGCGACGATCCTTGTGATGGGAAGTATGGAGTGGCTGCGTTTCCTCGACCAGGATATGGTGATCTTCGGGATGCATACCGGCGAACATCCCGGAATGCGAATGGTCGTCTTCGCCATCTTGCTGATCGTAATGATGCTCTTCGCCCGCAAAGGACTCTTCGGCGACCGGGAATTGCCCGAATTCCTCAAGGCGAAATTCAAGCGAAAGGATGAGGTATGAACGACATCCTCCTCGAAGTCCGTAACGTCACGATGAAATTCGGAGGCGTCACCGCCATCGACAACCTCTCCTTCAAAGTCCCCCGCGGCAGTACCTACGGACTCATCGGCCCCAACGGAGCCGGAAAAACCACGATCTTCAACAACATCACCGGCAACTACATTCCGACCGAAGGGAGCATCATTTTCGACGGAGAAGACATCACCGGCACCAAACCCAACAAAGTGGTCGCCAAGGGAATCGCCCGGACCTTTCAAAACATTCGTCTCTTCAAAAGCATGACGGTCCTGCAAAACGTTCTCATCGGTTTCCACGACCAGATCCCCTACAGCTACTTCGAGGCGATCTTCCGCCTCCCGCGTTACCACCATCATGAAAAGCGGATCAAGGTCGAAGCGATGGGAATCCTCGAAGAGTTCGGGATCGCTCAGTATGCCGACAACGATGCGACGGCGCTCAGCTACGGCAACCAGCGCAAGGTCGAAATCGCCCGCGCCCTGGCCACCAAGCCCAAACTCCTGCTGCTCGACGAACCCGCGGCGGGGATGAACCCCATCGAGACCCGCGATCTCTCCGACATTATCCGAAAGATCAAAAAAGACTACGACCTGACGATCCTCCTCATCGAGCACGATATGAAATTCGTCAACGCGATGTGCGACACCGTCACCGTCCTCGATTACGGAGAGAAGATTTTCGAAGGCAAGCCCGCCGACGCCATCGTCGACCCCAAGGTCGTCGCAGCCTATTTAGGAGATTTTACCCATGCTTGACGTCAAAAACCTCCAAGTCCACTACGGAGTCATCGCCGCGGTCCGGGGCATCGATATGCACATCGATACCAACAACATCGTCACCCTCATCGGATCCAACGGCGCGGGCAAGACGTCGACGCTACACGCCATCGTCAACTCGGTCAAAAAAAAGGGCCAAGTCCTTTTCGACGGCCGGGACATCAGCAAAGAGCCCACCCACCGGATCATCCGCGAAGGTCTCACTCTCGTGCCCGAAGGGCGCCGGGTCTTCATCAATCTCAGTGTCGATGAGAACTTACGGATGGGAGCGTTCAACAACGACGAAAACTTCGAACGCCTCCGCGGTGAAATGTACCGACTCTTTCCCCGCCTCGACGGCAAAAAACAGCAGCTCGCCGGCACCCTCAGCGGCGGGGAGCAGCAGATGCTCGCCATCGCCCGAGCCCTCATGGGCGAACCCAAACTCCTGATGCTCGACGAACCGAGCCTGGGTCTCGCTCCCAAAATCGTCGGCGAAGTCTTCGAGATCATCACCGAACTCAAAAAGAGAATCACGATCCTGCTCATCGAGCAAAACGCCTTTGCCGCACTGAAGATCGCCGACTACGGCTACGTCCTCGAAAACGGCTCCATCACCCTCGAAGGCAAAGCCTCGGATCTGATCGGTAACGACGAAGTTCGCAAAAAGTATCTCGGCGGTTGAGCCGTGCCCTCCCGACGACTTGCCGGCCATCTCTTCACCTTCGTCACCATCACAATCTGGAGCGTCGCTTTCGTCGGGAACAAAGTCCTACTGTCCCACCTGACCCCCCTCGAAATCATGCTCTACCGCTTTCTCCTCGCCTGGGGGCTGATGCTTCTGCTCTATCCCCGATGGCGCACCTTTCGCTCCTGGCGGGATGAAGGCTATTTCTTTCTGCTGGGCTTTCTGGGTATCTTCGTCTATTTTCTTCTTGAAAATTTCGCCCTACGCTTCACCCAGGCCGGCAACGTCGGCCTCTATATGGGAGCGATCCCCATCCTGACGGCTTTTCTGGCCCATTTTCTCGTCCGGGGAGAGCGCTTTCATGCGGCACTGTTGCTGGGATTTTTCCTCGCACTGGCCGGGATGGGATTGATCCTCTTCTCCGAACGGCAGTTCACCCTCAGACTCCGGGGGGATCTCCTGGCCCTGGCCGGAGCTGCCACCTTCGCCCTCTACTCCGTCGCTCTCGAGAAAGCTCCACGCGGCTACCACTTTCTGCTTATCACCCGCAAAAGCTTTTTCTACGGGATCGTTCTGATGCTTCTGTCGCTCCCCTTTTCCGCGGAGCCTCTCCATCTCGACGCGCTAACCTTGCCTGCCGTCTGGCTCAATCTACTTTTTTTGGGACTCTTCTCCTCCGGCCTGGCCTTCATCCTCTGGCAGCAGGGGATCGAGCGCATCGGCCCGGTTTCCGCCGGAAACTACATCTACCTGGTCCCGCTGCTGACGGCACTGACCGGCGTCATCGTGCTGAATGAGGAGATCACCCCCGCAATGCTGACAGGCGGCGCCCTCATCCTCCTGGGACTCTTCGTCGCCCAGCGACGTCCGGCTCCGGACAATCGGGACGTGGGATAACATTCTGAAAATCTCGTTTGGTATGAACCGTGGGATAGCAATCCCACGCTACTACTCTCTCCCACATCAAAAGCGATTTACGACAAAACCCACGAATTGAAAGATTTATAGATGTCTCTCAAGAAAACTCAATTCTGTTTGGTACATTTGAAGTGACGTCAGTCCTTCGCGTTTTCTTTTTTCTTTGCTTCGTTTCTCTTTATCACCGCACCAGGCAACTACCTCAATTTTTGAGAGAGCGAGACGTGGTGAGATGTGTGCAAAAAAGTGCGAAGGATTCCCCGTAGGGAATTCGAGGATTTTGTTTGTGCGCAGATCGCCGCGTATTGCTCTCCCCGAAGGGTGCGGCACTTTTGCCCATATGCGGCGTTGGATTTCCTTGAATTAGCCTCCGGCTAGTCCTGCAAAAATCCGCCTTGCCTATGAACAAAATTGCCGCATCAAAAGTTTGAGGTAGTTGCCTGGTGCGGTGATATCTTTGTCGCGAAACAAAGAAAAAAGAAATGAAGAAAAAACCATCTATTATCGCTTCAAATACCGATCAAGAAAAGCTTTGATATATCTGCCTGCCGACGGCAGTGTATAGGATCCGTGCCCCTGCCCGGGAACGACGAGCAGAGTCGGCAATTGCGCTTTGGCCGCATAGAGCTCGACGCTCTTTCGAGCGAAATCCCTCTGCGAACTGACGATCAGCCAGGGAGAATTGCTCTCCTCGACCGACTCCATCACCTCCTTTTTATTGAAATTCCCAGGTGATGCCGGAGAGAGAGTCACCACCGCTTTGGGTTCGAAATCGATCATCAAAGGGATCACCGCTCCACCCCCAAGAGAAGAACCGAAAAAGACCGGCTCCTCGATCTCGATATCTTTGCGCGCCTCCATCCGATCCATCCAGGCACGCAGATCGTCCGGGATTTTTCTGAAACCGATCCGTTTCGCATCCTCCGAGAAGTGTCCGGGCCTTACCCGGATCTTTTTCCCATGGCGCCTGTCCGAAGCCCCGTGCCCACGCAGATCCACCGCCAGTGTAGCGTAGCCTCGACGGCGCATCTGCGCTGCAAGATTTTCCCACATCCTATGGTCTGCACCGTATTCGTGGGCCATCAACGCCAAACGGTAAGGCGGCTTTCCTTTAGAGGGAAGATCAAGCCACCCTTTGAGGAGAAAACCGTCTTTACTTCGGAGTGTCACTATTTCCGAAGCCGACAAGACTCCAAGCGTGCAGACGAAAAAAATCAAAAACAGTTTTTCCCATCTCCTCATTTTCATTCTCCTGATAAACTTTTGGACACTTTTTCGACCCGGATCGATCAGTGTTCGTGGGTCGAGACATACTCCGGAGTACAGAAGATTCCACAGTGACACTTCCCCTCTTCGGGAATCTCCTTTTCGATGGCGGGTTTGCAGGGACAGAGACGGTCGTCGGCACTGACATGATTGCCCTGCTCATCTTCGATGACCATGTAGCACGGACACCAACGCTTCCCGTAAAGTATCTTGTGACGTGCCAGGCCCATCAAGACTCCTTCGGTTACATCATGATTTGGGTTGTAGACCCATCCGAACTGTTTGCAGACTTTGTCGGCGAATCTCTTCGTTTTGTCAAACTCTTTCAAAAACTCGTCGGAACTCATATCGATCTGTTGCATCTTATTCTCCTCTCATCGTTCTATTTTTAAAATATAACTTTTTATTCCGACGATGCAAAGAGATGTTGTAGATATTGTGGAAAAAAATGAAAGATGGGAAATCTGGTGATCCATTCGGAAAACCGTCCAAAACGGTTCCCGATAAAACAAGGAGTTTTACAGGAGGTAAAAAGGCAGCTTCGGCTGCCGCAATTACTCGACTTCGGCGTCGATGACGTCGTCGTCGGAGGGTTTTTGCTGCTGAGCACCGCCTTGCTCACCGCCGGCTTGAGCCTGGGCGGCTTGCTGGGTCAACTTTTCATTGTGAGCGTTGAGCTCGTTGACTTTGGCTTCGATCTGCTCTTTGGTTGCCTTTTCATTCTTCAGCAACTCTTCGAGCTCGGCCACGGTCTTCTCGGCCGCTGCTTTCAGTCCGGCTTCGACCTTTTCGCCCAGTTCGCCCAGGACTTTTTTGGTCTGATGGACCAATGCATCGGCTTTGTTCTTCAACTCGACCAGTGCTTTGCGCGCTTCGTCCTCCGCTTTGTGTGCCTCGGCATCGGCGACCATCCGCTGGATCTCCTCCTCGCTGAGTCCCGAAGATCCGGTGATCTTGATCTCTTGCGACTTGCCGGTGGCCTTATCGGTCGCGGAGACCGTCAGGATACCGTTGGCGTCGATGTCGAAGGTCACCTCGATCTGAGGTACACCGCGGGGTGCGGGCGGGATACCGGTGAGTTCGAACATTCCAAGCGACTTGTTGTCTTTGGCAAACTCCCGCTCACCCTGCACGACATGGATGGTAACCGCCGGCTGATTGTCCTCCGCCGTCGAGAAGATCTGGGACTTCTTGACGGGGATGGTCGTACCCTTCTCGATGATCTTGGTGGTCACGCCGCCCAGCGTCTCGATCCCGAGACTCAGAGGTGTGACGTCGAGCAGGAGTACATCTTTGACGTCTCCGGTCAGTACACCGCCTTGGATCGCCGCACCGATGGCGACGACTTCGTCGGGGTTGACCGACTTGTTGAGCTCCTTGCCGAAGTAGGCTTTGACCTTCTCCTGGACCAGAGGCACCCGGGTCGATCCGCCGACCATGACGACCTCTTTGATCTCGCTCTTGCTCAGGCCGGACTCTTTGAGGACTTCGTCGATCTTGGTGATGGTCTTTTCGACCAAATCCTCGATCAGCGACTCAAATTTCGCCCGGGTGATCTTCATCACCAGGTGCTTCGGTCCGGTAGCGTCCGCGGTGATGAAGGGGAGATTGATCTCCGTTTCGGTCGCGGTGGAGAGCTCTTTTTTCGCATTTTCCGCCGCTTCCTTGAGGCGCTGCAGCGCCATGATGTCGGCTTTGAGGTCGATGCCGTTCTCTTTCTTGAACTCTTCGACGATGTAGTCGATGAGCCGGTTGTCGAAGTCGTCACCGCCCAAGAAGGCATCTCCGCCGGTGGCCAAAACTTCTACGACGCCGTCGCCGGTCTCCAGAATCGTCACGTCGAAAGTACCGCCTCCGAGGTCGTAGACGGCGATATTTTCGCTCTCTTTTTTATCCAACCCGTAAGCCAGAGCCGCGGAGGTGGGCTCGTTGATGATCCGCAGGACGTTCAGCCCCGCGATGGTTCCCGCCTCTTTGGTCGCTTTACGCTGCGCATCATTGAAGTAGGCGGGTACGGTAATGACCGCGTCGGTCACCGTGCTTCCCAGGTAAGCCTCCGCATCCTCTTTGAGTTTCATCAGGATTTTGGCGGAGATCTCCTGGGGCGTATAAGTCTTCCCGTCGATTTCGATGGCGCAAGCGCCGTTGCGATCGACGACATGGTAGGGCAGACGCTCTTTGGCTTCTTTGGCTTTCTCTTCGTTACACATCAGACCCATGATCCGCTTGACGGAGTAGATGGTCTTTTCGGGGTTGGTGACCATCTGCCGCTTGGCGGGATCTCCGACGAGGACTTCACCTTTGTCGGTGAAAGCCACGACGGAGGGAGTCGTGTTTTTCCCCTCTTTGTTGGGGATGATTTTGGCTTCGCCATTTTCATAAACGGCCATTGCCGAGTTGGTGGTTCCGAGGTCTATTCCGATAGGTTTACTCATTTTTCTTTCTCCTTTTCTCGTTTCATTTGCTGATATTATAGTTCGTTTCGCTCAAAGCGAAGGCTACTCAGGTTGCTTTCGCTCTCCTTTTATCACCTTATTTCTTTGTCGTCACCATCGAAGGACGCAAAACGCGATCTTTGAGTTTGTATCCTTTCTGATAAACATCGACGATCTCGTTCTTTTCATGCGCTTCGCTTTCGACTTGCTGAACGACCTGATGGACATGCGGATCGAAAACCCCTTCGTTCTCGATCGCTTCGACTCCATGCTTTTTCAAGACTTTGATGAGTTGCTCATACGTCAGAGCCATTCCTTCCTTGATCTTTTCCACCGCTTCGTCTCCTTCGATCTGATCGATCGTTCCCAGAGCACTCTCGAAAGAGTCGACGACGGTGAGTAAGTCGGTTGCGAAGGATTCGTTGGCGAATGCGACGGCGTTGGCCTTCTCTTTTTCGAGCCGTTTTTTCATGTTTTCAAAATCGGCGTGGGCTCTTAGATACTTGTCTTTGGTCTCTTCGAGCTCTTTTCGACAGGCTTCCAACTCCTCCGATTCTCTCCCGTTTTCAGCTTGCGCTTCTTCGTTCACCTCTACGATTTTTTCGTCCTTTCTCTCTTCGCTCTTTTTTTGCTTCTTTTCTTTGCTCATAAGGTTCCCCCTTTCTGAAATTTCATGTATTATAGTGTATTGAGTAGTGAATTGTCAAGGTTGAATCAGTGAAATATTTTATTATTCTTTAGTCTTGTTGGATCAAGAATCTTTAGATTTTGACACGGTCCTCCAGGGCCCGTGAGAGGGAAAGGAGGTCGATGTTTTCGAGTTCGACTCCGGTGGGAACCCCCTGAGCGATGCGGGTAAAGGTGAGAGAACGCCCCTCGAGACGACTCTCGATGTAGAGGATCATCGTATCGGCGGCAATGCCTGGGGGAAAAGCGAAAATCACCTCCTCCACCTCTTCGACCACCCGGCTGAGATGGTTTTCATCCAGATCCTCGAGCGAAGTGACGATGTAGTAGAGGCCGTCATAATGCCCGGAATCCTCCAAAGCGAAGATATCCCGAGCACTCTGGACAACGCATAGTTTGCTCCGGTCCCGACTCTCATCGCTGCAGATCGTGCAGAGTTCATCCTCACTGAGAGCATGACATCGGCTGCACTTTCTAACGGTCGAAACGGCATGCTCAATCGCGTGAGCCAGTTTGATCGCACCGAATCTATCTTCGTTTACGAGATGATACGCCAAGCGCAGCGCACTTTTTCTCCCGATACTCGGCAGTGTATTGAGCGCTTCCACCAGGCTTTCAAACGCATCGACTCTGTAGCGTCTCATCGGGGGTCGGTTTCGTAATCCACGACTTTCGAGTATTCGGTGACACCTTTGAGAAAATCGATCACTTCCCGATGTACGGGATGGTCCGCATACTCTCTCAAACCCTCTCGATCGTCAAAAACAGCCCTCAGACAGAGGTCCATCGCCCGCTCCTCGTCGGCAAAGTTGATCCCCGTCTCCATTGAACGCAACGAAGGGACTCTCCCCATCAATCCGTCGATCATCTCTTGCGCCAGTTTCAGGTTTTTCTCCTTCTCCTCTCCCTCGAGAAATTTGATCATCACGACATGAATCACCATGGCTGGTCCTTCTCAAATATTTTGGGAGATTATAACCAAACGCTCTCTTTATAATATGTTAGAATTCCGCCAAAACTTCTCCGAAATATTCAAAAAAATCCGAGAGAGCAGGAGTACGACAAAGCATGCAAAACGTCGACTATTACGAAATCCTTCAAGTAAGCCGGGACGCCACCGGCGCCGAGATCAAAAAAGCCTATCGAAAACTGGCTCTGAAATACCACCCCGATAAAAATCCCGGAGACAAAGAGGCCGAAGAGCGCTTCAAGCTGATCAACGAAGCCTACGGAGTCCTCAGCGACGAAGAGAAGCGCAGCCTCTATGATCGCTACGGCAAAGAGGGGCTCGAGCGCCAGGGGGCCGGTTTTCATGCCGACAGTATGGACGACATCATGGACATCTTCAACTCCATGTTCGGCGGGGCATTCGGAGGCTTCGGCGGAGGGCAGAAACGCCGCGGATCCGGACTCAAGTATTCCCTCGACCTCGAAGTGGAGATGGACTTGAGCTTTCACGAAGCGGTCTTCGGTACGGAAAAAGAGATCACTCTGCGATACAAAGTCCCCTGCCCCGCCTGCGACGGCAGCGGAGCCAAAGAGACTGCGACCTGCGACTACTGCGGAGGTCAGGGGCAGATCGTCATGCGCCAGGGATTCATGACCTTCGCTCAGGAGTGCCCCCAGTGTCATGGAAGCGGCCGTATCGTCAAAGAGCGTTGCGGTGAGTGTCAAGGGCGAGGGTATATGGAGAAAGAGGAGACGGTACATCTGACAATCCCCGCCGGCATAGACAGCGGCAACCGCCTCCGTATTCCGGGCAAAGGCAACGAAGATCATCGGGGACGGCGTGGAGATCTCTATGTTCTTTTCCTCGTCGAAGAGGATGAACATTTTGTCCGAGAGGGCAACAATCTTTACATCGAAGTTCCCGTATTCTTCACCCAGTGCATCCTCGGAGAGGAGATCAGTATCCCTTCCCTTGAAGGAGAACTTCCGCTGACACTCAAAGCGGCCACCCGGGATCGTGAGCAGTTTATCTTCCGGGGCAAAGGCGTCCCCGATGTGCACAGCAGACGCCGTGGAGACCTCATCGCTCAGATTAAAATGATCCTTCCCAAAAAGCTCGACGAAACACAAAAAGAGCTCCTCGAAAAACTCCAAGAGAGTTTCGGACTCGAAAGTCATCCGCACAAAAGCACCTTTGAAAACGCTTTCGACAAAATCAAAAAATGGATCAAAGGGAAGTGAAAATTATCAAGTAAGTAAGAAAAATTCGGTCGGGAAAACCGACCGCAATGCAATGAGAGAGAAGTTTAGGCGACGACGTCTTTGACGGTTTTGCCGAACTTGAATTTGGGAGCGGTGTGAGCAGGTTTGGTATAGGTGCGGTCCGTACCGGGTACCTTGCCGCTCTTTTCAGGAACTTCCACTGTGCTGAAGGTTCCGAAGCCGACGAGGGTGACGCTCTTTTTCTGTTTGAGGGCTTCGGTGACCGCTTCGGTAAATGCCTTTATAGCTTTTTCAGCTGCGGCTTTGCTCTCGTAGCCCCCTTTCTCTTTGACCAGTTCGACGAATTCGTCTTTTTTCATATTTGTGTCCTTTTCCATATTTGATTGATACCCATTTATTATAGGTATCAACTTCTTATAAGGCGTTTAAAGCACAACGCCCACAGCCCAAAAAGCCGGAGGGGGAGGGGAACCGCACCCTTTCTCCCAGGATTTCTCCGGCACTCTACACCGCAAAATGCAACCCGGCTATCTCCCCTCTATCCGAATCCATAGGAGAGACCCGTGGCTTTCCGTCCCAGTCTCACGACAGGTTTGGCCGCGCTTATAATAAATAAAAAAAGTTGGAATTTCCCTTAGAAACTGTTTGAATAGTTTTCCAATTATATATTTTGGAGATAGGTGTCTGGAGAATTGTGTTTGGTGCGGCAGAGAGGATTTGAACCTCCACGGGCTTGCGCCCACCAGCCCCTCAAGCTGGCGTGTCTACCGTTCCACCACTGCCGCGTGGAGAACGTCTTTCAACGTGGGCGGCATTATAACCGCCCTACGCTTAAATCTCTCTTAGCCGAGGAAAGGGTTGGCGTAGAGAGCGATCAGTGCAATGACCAGAGTATAGATGACCTGTGCTTCGATCATCGCCAGAGCGATGAACATCGTCGTCATCAGCTTACCGCCGAGACCGGGGTTGCGTGCTGTACCGGCGATCGTGGCCGCAGCGGTATGTCCCATACCGATCGCACCGCCGAGAGCGGCAAGGCCGAGGCCGACACCGGCAGCGACGACGGAGTAAGCTTGGATCATACTCTGACCCTCTTCACCGGCGAGAGCAAAGGCACCGAGTGCGAGGAAAAGTGCAAAAAACTTTTTCATAGAAATTCCTTGTATCGAAAAATTCGGTTTTGGGTCCCGTCGACCGTCTTTTCGGATCCGTTCGGCTTGCGTAAACACATCGATGATGTGCCAACGGCGACATAAATGCCGTCCGTTTCCCTACTTATCACCCGAACAAAGACGCCAAAAGTATAATGAAAGCTCGATTAAATCCAAATTACATCGGAGAGAAAGAAAGATTCTTTCGAACTTTTGCGCTACAATCCCGAAAGAAAATTTCCTAAAAACGAACATCAGCAAAAGAAATATCCTTATGAAAAAAATCGTCTTTTTCCTTTTTATCGCCGGGTTGACTCTGTGGGGCAAAAGCATCATCCCGCTGAGCAAAACAAAATTCAGAATCGATTACGATAATGGAAAATCCCGAATCGCGGATCTCAAAGGCCGGGAATTTATCGTCGTCTCCGTACGTGAGCCGGGCAGTGACGGACGTTTCTATGCCGTGGACCGTGACGGAGTGGTCTGGTGGAGCGGACCGCTCACTTCGGGAGCCGATGATTTCAAAACTCCCTCCGGCATCTATCCGGTCCTCTACAAAAAACGTCACCACATGTCGAAAAATTACCCCGACCCCTCCGGCGTCAATAATATGGATTACAGCATCTTCTTTACCCGTTACGGACACGCACTGCACAAAGGAAGCGTCAACTGGATGAGTCACGGCTGCATCCACATCGATCCCAAGGACATTCCCGTACTCTTTCGCTGGGCAAAACCCGGACGAACCCGCATCGTCGTCACCCGAAGCAGCTACATGCCTTTCGCCCGACACGATCTTTTGAAATTTCACATTCATTGAAATCCCACAGGGAAAATTCCGATTCGGCTATAATCCTTAAATGAACGAACATCGTCTCCTTCCTATCTTTTCATTACCAAAACCTTCGAATGACGTACGGGGAGTCTTTCCGCTCTTTTTGCGCACATCTTATTGCGTTTCGTCCTCTCAAAGTTTAAGGTATTTACTTGGTGCGCTAATAATGTTGAGTCTGATCGGATGGATCGCTGGATGCGGCCGCCGATACGACTATAGCGTCCATCCTCCCAAGGTCCTCTACAAAACTCCCTCCAAAGAAGCGCTGCACACACTTCTGGAAAAGCAGCTTGGCAAAGAGTACGTCTGGGCCGAAGAGGGGCCCGACGCTTTCGACTGCTCCGGGCTCACCTACTACTGCTACGGCAGCATGAACGTCAAAATCCCCCGTGTCGCCCGCAAACAGGCCAAGGTCGGGCGCCTCGTCTCTACGGACAAACTCCAATACGGGGATCTGCTCTTTTTCGACACCACCGCGCACAAAACGGGCCAGATCACCCACGTAGGCGTCTACATCGGCGACGGAAAATTCGAACATGCCGCCAACGAAAAGCAGGGAGTCAAGATCAGCTCCCTCTCCGATCCTTACTACCAAAGCCGCCTAAGGCTCGCCCGGCGCTACCTCCCCGACGAGAACGCCACCCTCCCCGGCTTCACCCCCCTCAAGCCTCTGGTCATCGCCTCCGGTGACCAAACCCCGGCCCGGTGTGAAAAATGTTTCCAGGCCCCCGCCAAAGTCACCGCCGAGCACGGCAATCAGTACATCCAGATCGGCTCCTTTCGCGGAGAGCCCAACCGCGCCTGGCTGGCCCACGTCAAAGCCGCAGGTTACGCCTACCGCACTCTCTACGAAGACGGGATGAAAAAACTCCTCGTCGGCCCCTTCCTCAGCCGCGAAGATGCTCTAAGCGTCCTGCCGACTGTCCAAAGGGAATTCAACCCCGGAGCTTTCCTGAAAAAATTGGAAACGAGGAAATAGATATGAGAAATTATGATTTGCGTCGCTTTGCGAGGCTTTTCAAATGAAACCCCTCTCCCCAAACTCCCCCTGCCCCTGCGGCAATGGCCTCAAATACAAAAAATGCTGCCGCCCCTACCATCTGGGCAAAAGAGCCCCAGACGCACTAATCCTAATGAAAAGCCGCTACAGCGCCTACGCGGCGGGCGATGCGCAGTACATCATCCGCACCACCCATCCCGAGTGCCCCGAATACGATACCGACCAAAAGCGCTGGAAAGAATCCATTTTGCAATTTTCCCGCTCGACACACTTCGTTCGCCTGACGATCCTAGAATATCTGCCGGGGGACAAGGAAGCTTTCGTCACTTTCCAAGCGGATTTCGGCGAAGGAGTTCTCCGGGAAAAAAGCCGTTTTCTGAACGTGAACGGACAATGGCTCTACCGTTCGGGAGAGTTTCATTGATTACCGCGCCAGCTCCCTTTTACCGAGCTTCAACTATAATAAGAGAAAATTGATCTCATTTGCAAAAAATTGAAAAGGAGAAGAGTGAGCCGTCATCTGATCAGCTGCCACGAATGCGACGAACTCTGCACCCTTCCTTCCGTGCTACGGCCGGGGCGCTACAAGTGTCCCAACTGCGGACATACCCTCTTTCGCCACTCCCCCGGGATGATCGAAAAACTCTATGCTATCCATATCGCGGCATTGATCCTTTTCCTTCTGAGCAATTGGTTCCCCTTTCTCACCTTCGAAGTTTTGGGCAACAGTTCCGAAGCCAATTTCACCACGGCGGTACAGTACCTCTACCAGGAACAGGATTATCTCCTGGCCGTCGCCTTGCTGATGACGACCATTATCGTGCCGTCGATACGCATCGTTCTTATTCTTCTTCTGGTCGCCCCGCTTCACCACGGCAGAGTCCCCCGCTTCGCCCCCTATTATCTCAAGACGATCGAAGAGATCACCCCTTGGGGGATGCTCGATGTCTTTCTTGTTGGGGTGCTGGTCTCCATCGTCAAATTGGTCAAAATGGGCTCCATCATTCCCGGCACATCTCTGTGGGCTTTCGCCGCGCTGATCCTCGTCCTCGCCTACGGCCAGACGATCTTCGATCCCCATCCACTCTGGGAACGGATCGAAAAAGCCCAAAAGGAGGGCGAAGCCGAACGTTTCGCAAAGGCGAGAGGATGAGAGCAGTCGATCGCAACCTGGGCAGCTGCCCCGTCTGCCATCAGCTCGTTCGCTTTCCCAAGCAGCGACGGGCCCAAGAGAACTACGCTCTTTGTCCCCGCTGCGGCAGCGAAGTGACGCTCCGCAAACCTGCCAGCTTGCAAAACACTCTGGCCCTGGTCATTGCCAGCATCCTCTTCTACGTACCGGCCAATCTCCTGCCGATGATGCATGTGCATACCTTCGCCGGTATCCAATCCGACACCATTATGAGCGGGGTTCTCTATTTTCTCGAGACCGGCTCCTATCTGATCGGTTTCGTCATCTTCGTCGCCAGTATCTTCGTGCCGATTCTCAAGATGCTGATCCTGCTCTATCTCGTCTACAGTGTCCATCAGGGCCAAACGACCCGCCAAAAAGAGCGCCGGCGCCTCTATCTGCTGACCGAGGTGATCGGCCGATGGTCGATGGTCGACGTCTACGTCGTCTCCATAATGATCGCGCTGGTCCATTTCGGCGGGCTGTCGGAGATCCGGGCGGGAATGGGAGCCCTCTTTTTCCTGCTCGTCGTCATCTTCACCATGCTGGCCGCCATGGCCTTCGACCCCCGTCTGATCTGGGACACCCCAAAGGAACACCATGCCTAAATCCGAAGAACCCGTCGTGCGCCCTCCCGGCGAAGAGTACGTCAAAGAGGTGGTCTGGAGCGCCAAAAAACGACGCTTCTCCACCGTCTGGATCGTCCCCATCGTCGCGCTGCTCATCGGCGCGCTGCTGATTTATAAATCGGTCAGCCAAAAGGGTCCGACCGTTCAGATCAGCTTCAAATCCGCCGAGGGGATCGTCGCGGGCAAATCGGTCGTCAAATACAAAGACATCAAAGTCGGGAAAGTCACCGACGTCCGATTCTCCGATGATCTCAAATCGGTCATCGTCACCGCCGAACTCAACAAAGAGATGAAGCGTTATCTCGGGAAAAAGACCCGCTTCTGGATCGTCAACGCCCGCCTCACGGCTCAATCGGTAGAGGGACTCGACACTCTCCTCTCCGGCGCCTACATCGGAATGGACCCCCACCCTTCCACCGAAAAGACTCTCTACTTCAAGGGGCTCGAAGAACCTCCCGTCATTCTCGACGACCTCCAAGGAAAACTCTTCATCCTTGAAGCCGCCGACAAGGGATCCCTGCAGATCGGCTCTCCCGTCTATTACAAGAAGCTCGAAGCGGGCAAAGTCACCTCGACTCGCCTCTCCAAAGACGGCAACCGGGTCCTCGTCGATGTCTTTGTCCGAGCCCCCTACGACAAGCTGGTACGCAGCACGACCCGCTTCTGGGACAGCAGCGGCATCGACGCCACCATCGGCCCCGACGGTGTGGAGATCCGCACTGCGTCGCTGACGGCGATCCTCTCCGGAGGGATCTGCTTCGGCAACTTCCCCGTCTTCGGAGAGGGGCACCCTGTCGAATCCAGACACCATTTCGTCCTTTTCAAAAACCTCAAAGAGGCGAAAAAGATCAACTACAATCGTGAACTCTACTTCTGGGTCTATTTCGACGGATCGGTCCGGGGACTCAAAGAGGGAGCCCCCGTCGAATTCCGTGGAGTCAAGATCGGCGAAGTGGTCAACTTCTTCCTGATCGGAGACGCCCAAAGCGCCGATTTCCGCATACCGATTCTCATCAAAATCCAACCGGAACGTTTCACCCTCACCGGAGAGAGCAATACCCAAAGCAGTCAGGTGGATGTAAAAATCTTCAAAACCCTCATCGACAAAGGATTAAGGGCCCAGCTCCAAAGCGCCAACCTCCTGACCGGCTCGCTCCTGATCGAACTCGACTTCCACCCCGACGCTCCTCCGGCACAGCTCAAAAAGGAAAACGGCCTCTACGTCTTCCCCTCCATCCCAGGAACTATCGAATCGCTCAAGTCCGACGCGCAAAAGATCCTGGACCGCATCTCCTCGATCCCCTTCGAGGAGATCGGCAGTCGGATCGACTCTCTGCTCAAACAACTCGACGATGAGACCCTCCCGCAGCTCAACCACAGTATGAAACAGCTCAACAGCGACCTGCTGCCTTCGTTCGCCAAACTGATCGAGCACAGCGATCAAACGGTCGAAGAGATGCGCAAAAACTACCTCGACGCCAACGCGGAGATCCACAAAAAAATGCTGAAGCTGCTCGATGAAATCACCCGGACAAGCCAATCCGTCAAAAATCTGACGGATTACTTGAACCGCCACCCCGAATCCCTGATACGAGGACGATAAATGTACAAAAATACGGCTCTTCTGAGCGCCGCTCTGGCCGCCCTGCTCCTGGCGGGATGCAGCGGCAAATCCGACTACTACACCCTGCAACCCCGCCTGCTGCCCCACCACGAACTGCGCAGCATCCAAACCGAACATATCGTCGGGATCGGAGAAGTGCAGGTCGCCGACTACCTGGACAAAAAAGAGCTCGCCACCCGCTTGGGTCACGGACGGATGCGGATCCGGCAAAACAGCCTCTGGGCCGGAGTGCTCAACCGAAACATCCAGAGGGTCCTGAAGGTCAATCTCTCCCAACTCATCCCCTCACGCACCTTCCTCGCCTACCCCTGGGAAGAGCCCGTCAGCGACAGCCACCGCCTCTTCATCACCGTCGATCAGTTCGACGGCGACAGCAACGGCACCGTCACCCTGATGGGCCACTGGAGCCTCGTCGATCAGAGGGAAAACCGCCTCGTCACCGGCGAAGACTTCCGCCTCACCGAGCGGGGAGCTCCCGACACCGCGGGAATCGTCCAGACCCAAAACCGCCTCCTCGAACGCCTCAGCCGCATCATCGCGGGAAAAATACGTAACAAGATCTGATTCCCATTCGCTCCAATACCCATGACTCCGATAAATCGGTGCATGGAGCTTTCGCTTCGATCACCCATGCCGCCGATGATCGATGCCGGATGAGGTACTGGCCAAGGCATAGAACAGGGTTCAATACCTTTGGATATAATGTCGCAAATTTTTCTATAGCAAGGATCGCCATATGGGCCTCGGAATCGGACTGGTCGGACTCCCCAATGTCGGGAAATCCACCACCTTCAACGCACTCACCAAAGCACAAAACGCCGAAAGTGCCAACTATCCCTTTTGTACCATCGAACCCAACAAAGCGGTCGTCCCCGTTCCCGATCCCCGGCTGGACGAACTGGCCAAGATCGTCAATCCTCAGCGGATCCAGCACTCCACCCTCGACTTTGTCGACATCGCCGGCCTGGTCAAGGGGGCCAGCCAGGGCGAAGGGCTGGGGAACAAATTTCTCTCCAACATCCGCGAAACCGAAGTGATCCTCCAGATCGTCCGCTGTTTCGAGGACGAAAACATCACCCACGTCGAAGGATCCATCGATCCGGTCCGAGACATCGAAATCATCGAGACCGAACTGCTGCTGGCCGATATGGAGAGCCTGGAGAAACGCATCGCGGCCCTGCAGCGCAAAGCCAAAGGCAACGACCGTGACGCCAAACTCCAACTCCCCGTCGCAGAAGCGCTGCTGAAGCATCTGGAGGAGGGCCAACCTGCCGCGACTTTCCCCGACGCGGAGAACGAAGCCTTCAAAACCCTGGAAAAAGAGCTGCGGCTGCTCAGCTCCAAAGAGATCATCTACGGCGCCAACGTCGACGAAGAGGGGCTCGCAGAAGACAACGAATATGTCCAGGCCCTCAAAGCCTACGCTGCAGAGCGCAACCGTGAAGTGATCAAACTCTGCGCCAAGATCGAAGAGGAGATGGTGGAGTTCGACGAGGAGGAGAAAAAAGAGATGCTCGAATCCCTCGGCGTCGAAGAGTCCGGCCTCGACCAGATCATCCGCAAAGGCTTCGAAAAACTGGGACTGATGAGCTACTTCACCGCCGGAGTCAAAGAGGTCCGCTCCTGGACCATTCGGCAGGGCACCACCGCCCCCAAAGCCGCCGCCGTCATCCACAACGACTTTGAAAAGGGGTTCATCCGCGCCGAAGTGATCAGCTACGAAGACTTCATCGCCTACGGCGGAGAAGCCGGAGCCAAAGAGGCCGGAAAGATGCGCCTGGAGGGCAAAGATTACATCGTCCAAGACGGCGACGTGATGCATTTCCGCTTTAACGTTTAGGCAAAGG
>JALWNT010000046.1:40343-50730 GCA_027080995.1 Campylobacteraceae bacterium
GAAAGCGCCCACCGCATCGTCGAAGCGCTTGCACCCAAAAACTACCGCCTTCTTCGAATCATCGATCAAGAAAAGCGTGCCGCCGCCATCAAGATGTACCTCAAACCCACGCTGACCCTCGAGATCGACAACCCCAAGATCACCGCCAAGCTCCTCGATTGCAACCCCACGATGGCCGTCGACCTTCCCCTGCGCATCGGGCTCTACAATGAGCTGGACGGCACGACCCACCTGGTCTATACCAACCCCGAATATTGGTCGCTCAAACACAATATCCGGGACAAGACCTGCATTCAGCTCATCAACCTGATGGCGAGGGATCTGGACATCGCCAGCGACACCGTCATAAAGAAGAAAAAGTGAAACCGGGGCAGGCCCTGCACAAGATCCGTCAAGCGCTCCACCTGGACGACGAGACTATGCTGGAAATCTACGCACTCGAAGGGTACCCCATGGAGGAAAAACGCCTCAAAGCGATCCTCAAAAAGCCTTCCGCCAAGGGCCACAAAAACGCCACGTATGAAGAGCTGGGCCTCTTCCTCGACGGGCTGATCCGCCTGCGCCACGGAGAAATCAAAAATCCCCCACCCGAAGACGCCGAGATCGAGCTCGACAACAATTTGATCCTAAAAAAGCTCCGTATCGCCCTGCAGCTCAGGGATATGGATATGGAGATGATCTTCGAGCTGGGCGAGCGTCCGATGAGCCGCGCCAAACTCCGCGACCTCTTCCGCGCCCCCGATCACCCCAAATACCTCCCCTGCCCCGACGCCGTGCTCAACGATTTCCTCCTCGGCCTGGAAGAGTTCTGGGCCGATATGCCTCCGATCGGACACTATACAAAATTATGACGGCTGAAGATACTCTTCAGCTTTCTATCAGCCGTCAACTCTCCGACATCCCAAACTCAACAATCGCTATCTCTGTTTTACTCAATTTTAAAAGGTCGATCGCTCGTATCAATCCCGATCGTTTTACCTTTAGCGTTTTTGACGATCACCCGGATCCGGCAGCGATTGGAAGGGGTGTGGGGAACGGTCCATCTCCAGGATCGGACTTTGGGTTTGGCGACGATTTTGATCCGTTTCCAATGCTTGCCGTTGTCGGTGCTCAGCTGCAAAATCATCTTTCCGATCTTGCCTTTGGCTCCGATGTGCCAGCGGATCGTGTATTTTTCTCCGCTTTTTAGCGTCACTCTCTTATTCGGAGCGAGGAGTTTGGCGATCCGCAGGGTCAGGGGACGATCCGAGCGGTCACTCACCAATCGATCCAAATCACCGAAAGCGTCCACCCGTACGAGAGCGCGTCTGGGCAGGTCGTGCCACTGGGCGGGGACCCGCCAGCGGTAGCGGCGAGTGTCGTTGTCCAGACCGGCGGCGATCTTTTTCCAGTGTCTGCCCTTGTCGAGGGAGTATTTCAGGTCGAAACTGCTCGGAAGGGTCTCATACTCTCCGGAAAAATTTGCGCTCCAGCGCAAAATTTTGGGCAATCCGGCGCTCAGAATGCCTCCATTGGGACTCAAAAGGCGAAAATCGGCATAACAATCGGTATAAGTATAAAGAGTGATCGTGTTTTCGCTCTCCTTTATCCACGTTCTGTTGACATCGACTTTCACTATATCTTTCTGAACGGCCCCGGTAATGACAGTGCCCTCTATCGAAGCCGTCTCGACCGTGCTTATATTGATATCTCTGATCGATGCACATCCGCCGATTTTGCCGATTTTGTCAGTTTTCACGAGGGAAAATCTCCCGTTGCCCACACTCTCCAGACCGCCGAAAATATATCCCCCCTCTTTTGTCTTTTCAAGCACGGAGGAAACGGTCAATCCGTCCAACTGTCTGATCCACTGAAGTTTGCCGCGGCGATCTACTTTGAAAAGCCAACTGTGATATGCTTTTCCCCAGCTCTCATTCACCCCGAAGAGAAGGTAGCCGCCGTCTTGGCTTTGACGAAGCGCAAGCGCGGTCGATTCCAGACTGCCCGGCAGATCGTATCGTTTTTGCCAACGAATCGCTCCGTTTTTTTCCAATCTGACGAGCCAATAGTCATCACCGGAAACCCCCTCTACATGAATCCTTCCCCCAAAGAGGAAACCGCCGTCTCGAAGCTCCAAAATATCGCGCACCCACGCATTGTCGTAAAGGTTGTTATACTCCTTCTGCCACTCAAGCGCCCCACCCGATCCGAATTTGAAGATCCAAGCCCGACCGTTCCATCCAAATCCTCCGGCAACGATGTATCCCCCGTCTCGGGTCTCTCTCACGAGGCGTCCTACGGCATTTTCGATCTCCCCATCGTCTCGGATATGCAGATAGTTCTTTTTCCACTCTATTCTTCCCTGTCGATCGAGTTTCATCACCAAAAGTGTCTGCACATCATACTCTTCTCCACTCTGTTCGGTCACATGCTCGATCAAGGTGCCGCTGACGATATATCCGCCCTCTTTCGTCGGCTCGACATTTCCCACCGAGTCACTCCCGTCCGTTCCATAGCGTTTTTGCCACACTATCTCCCCGGATCGATCGAGTTTGAGGATCAATATATCGCTGCGGTAATCCTGCTGCGGATTTCCGATCGATCCGGCCAGGATGTACCCCCCGTCCCGGGTCGGCCGGATTGTTCTGATCTCCAGATAGCCGATATCTCTCTCATCTTCATAGGTTTTCTGCCAAAGAATCGTCCCGTTTGTCTCCAGCTTCATAACAAAAAATTTTTTGCTGAATGCCTGGAGCGATCCGGCGACAACCATCTTTCCGTCTTTGGAGGTACAAAAAACCCCTTTGTTCACATCCCGTCCCGCTTCACCGATACCGATTTTCCACTCTCCTCCCTCAAGCAGAGATATGCAAATCAGAACAAAGACAAACGGAACCATCCATCGTTTCATTTTTTTTCTCCTTTTTTATTCGTTGTCTGGGGCTCCGTCGCTTCTACGCCCCCGGCTTCTTGCCGCTTCGCTCCCGGCACGTTTTCCTGCGCCCATGCTCCCGACAGGCCGAGCACCCCTGCCGCCACGAGACTCAGCACCATGCCCTTTGTCCCTCTTTTTTCCGATCTCTTCACTCTCGTTCCTCCTCTTTCCGCCTTTTTTTCAATTTTAAAACCTTAAGGCTTAATGAATTATAAAATTTAGATGTATCAGGAATAGTTATCGTTTTTATGAATTCGGGTTCCGCGTTTCGCGCTCCGTGTTCCAAAAGAGGCGCTCTGCGGCTGATGCTTGGGGAAGAAAAAACGAGGGGCAGCGACTTAAGTCGCTGAAGTCGATGTCAATACTGTTAAGGGACCAAAATCCCGCCTCCGACAGCACTTGCTAATCGTGGGCGATGAACTGCACTTCGATCTCGTAGGGTTTTTTGCGCGCGTGAGGGCCGAAACCGATGCGTTGCAGTTGCTTGAGATAATTGATCAATTCACGGTTGAAATCGGGATTGCCCGAAAGTTTGAGGATCTTGTAGTCGAAGCTGCCGTCTTTGTAGATTTTGAGGCGGATGTCGATCTCTTCCCCGGCGAAATTGGCCTGGGCGGGCCATCCTTTGAGGAGATTCTCCACCTTGGCCAAATAGGCGTTCTCCACGCCGCTTTCGCTGCGGCTCTTTTTGAGACTCTGCTGCCCCCGCTTCCTCTCTCCGGCGGCACCGCCGCTCTTTTGGCTCTTTTCCTGGGGAAGTTTTACTTTACTGAAAAGCTTTTTCGCATCGGGCTTTTTGGCCGGAGCCGCTTTTTTTGCCGCTTTCTTCGGGGCACTCTTTTTTTTGGAAACGATGTTTCTCGGTTTGGGATGATGTTTCTTTTTGACCGTCTCTTTTCTGGGGGTCGCTTTGGACGACGGCTTCGGCGGCCCCGCCAGCGTGACGGTGATCCCTTTCTCGTTCTTTTTGACGAAATGGGTCGGTTTTCCACTGTGACGGAAACCGAAATAGTAGAGCATGAGTGCAATCACCGCGAGGTAGATGCCCAGGGCGGCAATGCCGGCGAAGAGTTTCTCTCTCATCATTCCGTCAGCAGGGAGACCCGGGCGAAACCCGCCTCCTTGACACTCTTGAGCAGGTACATTACGTCTCCGTAAGGGAGAGATTTGTCGGCTCGAATGTAGACATCGGATTTTTTGTTCAGTGTAGCGGATTTGAGCATGAAATTGTCGGCGAAATCCCTAAGCGTGTAAGTATCGTTGCCAAGGTAGATAGTGCGGTGGCGATCCATACGAATCGTCAGAGAAGGAACCTTTTCGACTTTGTGACTGCGGGTACCCTTGGGGAGAGTGATCCGCTCCTGATAGGTAATCGTCGGAGCCGTCACCATCAAAATCGCCATGAGGACCAGCATCACGTCCACAAACGGTGTGATGTTCAAATCCGGCGTTTCATCCCAACCATACATACCTCACTCCGACTCAGCGTTCGGACGAGCCAGGACGATCTCCGCCTCAGACTCCAGCAAAGAGTGCAATTCGTACGCCTTGCGTTTGAGTATCAGATGAAACGCATAAGCGAAGATCGCGACAAAAATTCCGGCAGCGGTGGCGACCAACGCTTCGCTGATGGCCGGAGCGACGACAGAGAGGGAGGCGCTTTTTTGTGTTCCGAGACGTCCGAACGCTTCAAGGATCCCGACCACCGTGCCGAAAAGCCCGACGAAAGGAGAAGTAGACGCCATGATAGAAAGAGGCGTCAAACCTCGTGTGGCGCTACGGACGGCATCGTTGATCGCCGCTTTGAGAATTTCACTGCGAAAAGTGCCTATGCGCTGGAGATACGCGTAGAGCAGCGAATCTTTTGCGACAAAATCGCTGCGGCCCATGTAGAGACGATTGAGAGATTTGCTTTCGACCGAAAGTCGCACTTTCAAGATTCGATAACGATAGATAAATATCCAAAAAGTCACAATAAAATAGATAGATAAAACCAGAAGGACCATCCAGGTGATGGCGCCGCTCTGGGAGAGATAGTTGGAGAGAGATCCCACGGAATCAGTAGGATTTTTTCTTGATCGATTCGACTTTGCCCACGGCAGCGGCGATAGCGACATCGGAGGTTTGGGCTTTGCGAAGCAGCTCTTTGGCCTCTTCCATCTTTTCGCTGAGTGTCCCTTCCTCATCCGTGATCAAGACGGCACCGTCGACGATGCAGCTGACCTTGTTTTCGTCCACCTTGACGTATCCGTGGTTGATGGCGATCATGATCTCTTTGCCTTCGGCGGTTTCGACGGTAATGACGCCGGTGTCAAGCAGGGAGACCAAGGAGGCGTGTCCGGGCAATACCCCAAACTCCCCCTCTTTGCCCGGCAGGGTCACCATCTTCACGTCGCCCTCGTAGATGAGGCCGCCGGGGGTGACGATCTCAAGCTTCATAGTTTTCATAGAGATCCTTTGCGGCTTAGGAAGCCTTCGCTTTCATTTTCTCGGCTTTTTCGACCGCCTCGTCCATACTTCCGACCATATAGAAGGCCGCTTCGGGAAGCTCGTCGTACTCGCCCTCGAGCAAGCCTTTGAAGCCTTTGATCGTCTCTTCGAGTGTGACGTAGCGGCCGGGACTTCCGGTGAAGACCTCGGCGACGTGGAAAGGCTGAGAGAGGAACTTCTCGACTTTACGAGCCCGCTCGACGATCAGTTTATCCTCTTCGCTCAATTCGTCCATACCGAGGATGGCGATAATATCCTGCAGGTCTTTGTACTTCTGCAGGATCTGCTGGACACCGCGGGCCACCTGATAGTGCTCGTCACCGATGACGACGGGGTCAAGCATCCGGCTGGTCGAATCGAGAGGATCGACCGCGGGGTAGATACCTTTCTCGGCGATCGAACGGTTGAGGACCGTCGTGGCGTCGAGGTGGGCGAAGACCGAAGCGGGTGCGGGGTCGGTCAAGTCGTCGGCCGGAACGTAGACGGCCTGGACGGAAGTGATCGAACCTTTCGTCGTGGAAGTAATCCGCTCCTGGAGTTTACCCATTTCGCTGGCCAGTGTCGGCTGATAACCGACCGCCGAAGGAATCCGACCGAGCAGCGCCGACATCTCCGCACCCGACTGGGCGAATCGGAAAATGTTGTCGATGAACATCAGAACGTCCAGACCCATCTCGTCCCGGAAATACTCGGCCATCGTCAGACCGGTCAGCGCGATACGGTTACGTGCTCCCGGAGGCTCGTTCATCTGGCCGTAGCAGAGGGCGACTTTGTCCAGAACGTTGGACTCTTTCATCTCGTTGTAGAGGTCGTTTCCTTCACGGGTCCTCTCACCGACGCCGGCGAAGACGGAGTATCCGCTGTGCTTCATCGCGACGTTGTTGATGAGCTCCATGATGATGACGGTTTTACCGACACCGGCCCCTCCGAAGAGACCGACTTTGCCCCCCTTCGCATAGGGAGCCAGAAGATCGACGACCTTGATTCCGGTCTCGAAAATCTCCGCTTTGGTGCTCTGCTCGTCGAACGCGGGAGGCGTGCGATGGATGGACCACATCGTCTCGGCTTTGACGGGCTCGCCTTCGTCGATGACGTTACCGATGACGTCGAAGATCCGTCCCAGAACCACTTCGCCGACAGGTACCTTGATCGGAGCGCCGGTCGCTTTGACCTCCTGGCCACGTACCAGACCTTCGGACATGTCCATCGCGATGGTGCGCACACGGTTGTCACCGAGTTGGATCGCGACTTCGAGCACCAGACGATGCTCTTTGCCGTTGACGTTGAGCGTCGTCTCCAACGCTTCGTTGATTTCGGGGAGATAGTCGCTGAACTCTACGTCGACTACCGGTCCCATAACCTGAATGATTTTACCAGTCATACTCTCTCCTCTATGTTATTTCAGTGCTTCGACACCGCTGATGATTTCGATCAGTTCGGTGGTAATGGCTTCTTGGCGCGCTTTGTTGTACTTGACCGTCAACGACTTGACCATCTCTTTGGCATTGGTCGTCGCCGCATCCATCGCCTGCATCCGGGCGCCATGTTCGGCGGCCAAAGAGTCGATAAGTGCGTAGTACATAATGTACTCGAGATAGCGATGCAGCAACGCTTCAAGTAACGTATCGTCGTCATCGGGTTCCAACTCCAGCTCCGAACTGCTCGCAGCGGTCTGCTGCGGCAGTGTTGAGGGATCGACAGGAACCAAATGGTCGACACGGATCTCTTGTGTAATCATGTTGACGTATCCGTTGTGTACGACGACGACTTTGTCGGTTGCTCCCTGAATGTAATCATCGACACAGCGACGGATAAAAGCGGCGGCATCCTCATAACTGGGAGCTGCACTGAGCCCTTCGATCTCGTCGATCATCTTTTCACCGTTGAAGCGGTAGTAGGCGATCCCTTTTTTGCCGATGGCGCGAAGACGGACCGTAGCCCCTTTGGTACGCCACTCTTCCATCATCTCGTTGACCGCTTTGATCGTCTGGGAGTTGAAGCCTCCGCAAAGTCCTTTGTCCGCTGTGACAAAGACGATATCCACCGTCTTGGGATGTTCGACGTTACGGAAATAGATGTTGTCGCTGACGTCATTGTGCTTGGCGATCTGCTGCGCGATCTCTTCGATCATTTCGCTGATCTTTTGCGCGTACAGCTTCGAACGTTTGGCAAGCTCTTCGGCGCGTTTCAGTTTCGCGGAAGAGACCAGCTTCATGGCATGGGTCGTCTTCTGCGTCCCTTTGACGCTTTTGATCTTGCGCTTGATGTCTTTCAGACTGGCCATAGTTTACCCCTGTCTTATGCGGCGAACTGGGACTTGAAATCCTCGATCGCTTTTTTGAGTTCCTCTTCGGTCTCCGCATCGAGATTTTTTGTTTCGCGGATCTTTTCGAGGATGTTGGCGTATTTGGCATCCATAAAGGTATAGAACTCCTGCTCGAAACGGGTAATCTCAGAGACGGGAATGTCATCCAGGAAGCCCTTGGTTCCGGCATAGATGATCACGACCTGCTTTTCGACGGGAATCGGTGAATAGGGAGGCTGCTTCAGCAGTTCCGTCATCCGCGCACCGCGCTCCAGCTGATGGCGGCTGTGCTCGTCGAGGTCGCTCGCAAACTGGGCGAAGGCCTGGAGTTCACGGTAGGAAGCGAGGTCGAGGCGCAGCGTACCGGAAACCTTCTTGATCGCTTTGATCTGCGCGGCACCACCGACCCGGGAGACGGAGAGTCCGACATTGATCGCAGGACGGATACCGGAGTTGAAGAGGTCGGTCTCCAGGAAGATCTGGCCGTCGGTGATCGAAATGACGTTGGTCGGGATGTAGGCCGAAACGTCGCCGGCCTGCGTCTCGATGACGGGGAAAGCCGTGATCGAACCCGCTCCCAGCGCATCACTCAATTTCGCGGCACGCTCCAGCAGACGGGAGTGCAGATAGAAGACATCCCCGGGATAAGCTTCGCGGCCCGGAGGACGGCGAAGGATCAGCGACATCTCACGGTAGGCGACGGCGTGCTTGGAGAGGTCGTCGTAGAAGATGACCGCATGGCGGCCGTTGTCCCGGAAATACTCCGCCATCGTGACACCGGCGTAGGGCGCGAGGAACTGCATCGCGGAAGGATCGGAAGCTCCGGCGTTGACGATGATGGTGTACTCCATCGCTCCCGCCTCTTCGAGTTTCTTGACCAATGCGGCGACGGTCGACTGCTTCTGACCGATCGCGACGTAGATACAGATGACGTCCTGGCCTTTCTGGTTGATGATCGTATCGATCGCCAGGGTTGTTTTACCGGTCTGGCGGTCACCGATTATCAGCTCCCGCTGGCCGCGTCCGACGGGCACGAGCGCGTCGATCGCTTTGATACCGGTCTGCAGAGGTTCATGGACGGATTTCCGCGCCATGATGCCGGGAGCCTTCTCCTCGACGAAGCGACGCTCCGCCGCCTCGATCGGGCCTTTGCCGTCGATGGGCTCTCCCAGAGGGTTGACAACCCGGCCGACGATGGCGTCGCCGACGGGAACTTCCAGAAGCGCGCCGAGACGCTTGACACTCATCCCCTCCCGGATGTCCGTATATTCACCCAGAACGACGACACCGACGCTGGCCTCTTCAAGGTTGAGGACCTGTCCTTTGATGCCGTTCTCGAATTCGACCATTTCGCCGGCCATAACGTTGCTGAGTCCATAAACCCGTGCGATTCCGTCACCGATTCCGATGACCTTCCCTACTTCGTTGATGTCCACATTGAGTTCGAAATTTTCGATCCGCTCTTTGATGATCGAGCTGATCTCGTCCGCTTGCAATTTCGCTGCCACTGCTGCTCCTTTCTGTAATGTATATGCTTAGAGGGCTCTCTGGATAAAGTCCAGAAGGTCCGCTTTGATTCGTGATTTGGAAACACTGAGTTCCAGACCCAGATCTTCCACCGCTACGTGCAAGCCGTCGCTTTTTTTATCTCTCTGCTCGAGCCGAATCTCGGCACCGCTGAAGCGTTTGAGAATCTTTTCAAGCCGTTTGATCTCCCCCTTATCGAGAGCATCATCCGCATCGACGATTCCCTCGAACCGGTTGCTCTCTTTTTTGAGCTCGAACGCCAAAATCTCAGCCAGATCCGGCAGAAGGTCCAGTCGCCCTTTTTCACTCATCAGATGCAAGAGGTTGTAGAGTTTCGGATCGATTTTTTTCTTCAAGGGAGCAACCAGGAGTTCGAACTTTTTTTCTCCCCGAATCAAAGGAGACCTGATTATCTCCGAGAGCTCGGGAGTGCTCAACGCCTTTTTCAAAACCTCCAAAGCTCCCAACTGCGCCTTCAACTCTTTGGAAGAGCTGCACTCCATCAATGCTTTCGCATACCGTTTGGCGATCAATTCATTCATCTCAGGCCACCTTCTTTTCAAGGATGTCCACCACTTGGTGACTGTTCAGAGGAATGTCATCCGCACCGATGTTTTCATCGAGAATCGCGACGATGGTCTCCCGCTGCATCTTCCGCTCTTCAAGCTCCATCCGTTCTCGGAACTGCCGCTCCAGAGCATCAAGCTCACGCTCTCCGATTTCCCGATAGCGCTGCGCCAGAAGTTCCGCCTCCTTCTCGGCCTCTTTGAGAATCTCCTCGGCTTTCTTTTCACTCTCCGCCAGCGCCTGCTCGGCGGCTTTGCGCGCCTCTTTGGCTTCTTGCAGACGTCGCTCGATCTCCTCCAGCTTGGAGGCGATCTCTTCACGACGCCCTTTGAAAAAATTGCGCACGGGATCTGCGATCAAATAATACAACAACCCGGCAAAGACCAGAAAGTTGAAGAGACGGGGAACGAAATCGGTCTCCCGCCCCGTGATGGCAAGGTACTGACCGGCCTCCTCACCATGGCCCCCGGCAGCCAGCAGTGCCGGCACCGTCATCGCCGCGATCAGCAGCAGACTCTTTTTTCTCATACCCTCTCCCCTTTTCAGATTTGGCTGAACTTGGCCTTCAGGCCCTCTTTGATCAG
>JALWNT010000047.1 GCA_027080995.1 Campylobacteraceae bacterium
TTTCAAACGACTAAGAGGGGCGAAGCCCCGTTCAAACGACAAACGACGATATAGAGAGCGTTGAGAAATCGTAACACATAGCACGTAGCACTTAGCACGAACTTTTCGAAGCCCTGCCCCAAATGCCCAATGCCAAATGCCCAATGCCGTCGCCGGAGGCGACATCTCTGCCGACTGCCGACTGCCGACTGCCGACTTTCCCAATAACCAATAGACCAATACACCAATAACAAAAATCAAGACGGCAACCTATCCAACTCGAAATGCCGGCTGATGAAGCCTTTGAAACGCTCGACGATCTCCAGGGAGTCCCGCAGCAGATCCCGCTGGATCTTGCTCAGATCATCGCTGTGGATGGTATTGTCCGGACTTTTTCCCTCCTCGATCGCTTTAAGCTGGACGCCGAGACGCAGATAGCTCAGAGCATCGAAGGCTTCGATAAGTTCCCGGGCGAAGGACTCCTGCAGGATCTCCCGGCGTGTCAGCTCCTTGATACGCTCGACGGTGGAGAGAGCTTCGATCCGGTACTTCAGCGCCAGGGAGCGAACTCCCTGCACCACCGGGAAGATCCCCGCCTTTTTGATGTCCACGTGGCGGTCGCGGTGCAGCAGAGAGCTCCAGATCCCGACGGGGGTCTCGAAAAGCAGTGTCAGTCGGGCGAAAAAGGCCATGTAGATATCGTTGCGCTCGTCGAAACGGCTGAAGAGATAGGCCTTGACCTCTTGCAGCAGCTCTGCATCCCCAGCCACTGCCTCGGCATCGAAAAAGATGGAGAAGTACATGAAACTCTCTTCGTCGGGCGAATCGATCCAGCGGTCGATCTCCGCCTTGAACTCTCCGACGCTGCGTCGCCAGTAGGGGTTGGTCACCATGATCTTTCCGGGACACTCGGGATAGCCGAACTCGAGCAGCGCTTCACTGATCCGCTCCATGTAGGGGACGAAGAGCTCCACGTCGATGCCGTCTCGGACGATCAGGGCGTTGTCCTGGTCGGTGCGGATGATCTGCTCCCCCCGCCCTTCGCTCCCCATCACCAGCAGAGCGCACTCGCTACGGCGCTCCTCGGGCACGATCATCTCGAAGAGCCGGGCGAAGACTTTGTGGTTGATCTCCGAGATCAGTTTGGCGATGTAGCGGGCCTTGAGCCCCTGGGCGTAGAGGCGCCGCACAATCGTCAGGTAGCCCAAGCTCGCCTCTTTGAGCTCCTCGACGCTGCGGGCCCGCTCGATCTTGACGGTGATCAGGTGGGAGTGGTTGGCGAAGTAGCTCAGGATATCGATCTGCTCCAGGACGCCGATCAGTTTCCCCTTTTCCGTTACCCCCAGCCGCTTGATGTTCTCCCGGATGAGGGTCAAGTAGGCGTTGAAGAGAAAGTCCTCTTTGTCGATGGTCAGCATCGGAAAGTGCGCCACCGCCCCCACCGCCGCTTTCGGGTCGAGGGTCCCCTCCGCCAGCATCCGCTTGATGTCGCTGTCGGCGACGATCCCGTAGCCCTCCTCCCCTTCGACGATGATTTCGCTGCGCCCCATCTCCATCGAGCGTCCGGCCGCTTCCGCCAGGGGGGTCTGCGTGGAGACCAGGCAGGGGGGATGCCAATAGCTCTCGCTCACCTTGACGGTCATCCAGTCTCCCATGCCCGAATCGAGCTCCCGTCGTTTGAGGTGTTCGATCCGCTCCACGATATCCATCAGATAGAAGCGACGGAATTTTTCGCACCCCTTGAAGAGCTTCATGAAGCTCTCCCGGTCGATCTCGTAACAGATCAGATCCTCACTCACCACATAGTGCCAGTCGCAGCGCCCCTCCAGCAGGGCGTCGGCGTCGAAGCTGTCCTTCTCCCGGTAGATCCGCACCACCGCATCGTTTTCGTCCAGGACCTTCACCTCCCCCTTGATGACGATATAGAATCGAGCCGCCTCCTCACCGCAAACCGTCAGAGAGCTTTCGGCAGGGTAGAAGGCGATGTCGATCTTTTTGGCAAGTTCATCGAGGAGTTCGTCGGAGAGTTCGTCGAAAGGATGGATGGAGCGGAGGAAGGCTTTCTGGTCGTTGAAGCTCAATACATTTCCTTGTTATTGGTGTATTGGTCTATTGGTTATTGGGGAGCGCCTTCGGAGAACAGGAAAACGTCGGTTTCTCTGTTCTTGCGACTTGCGACCTGCGACTGCGCCGTAGGCGCTTCCGGCAACCAATACACAAATATATCAATATACCAATGACAGCTCGGCCCAAAGGGCCGAAGCCTTAATGATCGTGCGCTTTTCCGGCACCTCTGGGGATGCGGATGTTTTCGACCATCTCCTGGATATGAGCGGGCGGCTCTTCCGTCATTCTCGAGACGATGAAGGCGACGATGAAGTGCAGCACCATTCCGATCGTTCCGATCCCTACGGGAGCGACGCCGAAGAGATAATCTTTCGGATCGCCGCCCATAAAGACGAAGTAGACGATGTAGCCGAAGGTGAAGATCAAGCCGGTGCTGATCCCCGCGATGGCCCCGGCCTTGTTCATCCGCTTGTCGAAGATCCCCAGGATGATCGTGGGGAAGAAGCTCGCCGCGGCCAGTCCGAAGGCGAAGGCGACCACCTGGGCGACGAATCCCGGCGGGTTGATCCCCAGATATCCGGCCACCACGATCGCCGCGATGGCCGCCAACCGGGCCGCGAAGAGCTCCTGCTTGTCGCTCAGCTTCGACTTGCCGGTGCTTTTGTCTTTGAAGAGCACCTGACCCAGCAGATCGTGCGAGATCGAGGAGCTGATGACCAGCAGCAGCCCTGCCGCCGTGGAGAGGGCCGCCGCCAGGCCTCCCGCAGCGATCAGCGCGATGACCCAGTTGGGCAGGTTGGCAATCTCCGGGTTGGCCAGGACGATGATATCCCGGTCGATGTAGACTTCGTTGTCGAAAGGTTTGTGCCCCTCGGGCGGCAGTGGGTTGGTCGTCAGGCGATGCCCGTCGGGGCCGTAGGCCTTACCCTTTTCGGGATCGACGAAGTGCGGCTTGCCTTTGGGATCGTCGAAAGCTTTGCCGGCGGCGTACTGGATCCTGCCGTCTTTGTTCCGGTCGTTCCAGGCCAGCAGACCGCCTTTTTCCCAGGTGCGGAACCAACCGCCGTGGTTGATCCGTCCGTCAGGTTGCTTGACCCCCTCTTCTACCCACTGCTTGTAGGGGACGTTCTGAACCCGGTCGATGATGTTGACCCGGCTGAAGGCGGCGACGGAAGAGACCGTCGTATAGAGGATCGCGATAAAGAGCAGCGCCCAGCCGGCGGAGATCCGTGCATCCTTGACCCGGGGCACGGTGAAGAAACGGACGATGACGTGGGGCAGTCCCGCCGTCCCCACCATCAACGCCACGGTAAGCATAAACATATTCCAGAGGTTTCCGGGCTTCGTATATTCGTTGAAGCCCAGATCCACAAGGGATTGGTCGAGCGCGTGCATTAGATAGGTCCCCGCCGGGATCTCCTTCACTCCGTCGTTGAAGGCGAAAGAGAGCTTCCCGAAGATCCCCATCTGGGGCAGGAAGGTATCGGTCACCATCAGCGAAAGGAAGATCGCCGGGATCAGATAGGCGATGATCATCACCATATACTGGGCGACCTGGGTGTAGGTGATCCCTTTCATCCCTCCCAGAACCGCATAGATGAAGACGATGACCATCCCGATGATGACCCCAGTGTTGACATCCACCTGCAGGAAGCGGCTGAAGACGATCCCGACACCCCGCATCTGCCCCGCCACGTAGGTAAAGGAGATGAAGATAACGGCGATGACGGCGACAGTGCGGGCTACGTCGGAGTGGTAGCGATCCCCGACGAAATCGGGCACGGTAAACTTGCCGAATTTCCGCAGATAGGGGGCCAGCAGCAGGGCCAGCAGGACGTACCCCCCGGTCCAACCCATCAAATAGGCGCCGCCGTCGCTTCCCTTGTAGGCGATGATTCCCGCCAGCGAGATGAACGAAGCCGCCGACATCCAGTCCGCCGCGGTGGCCATCCCGTTGGCCACGGGGTGTACCCCGCCTCCGGCGACGTAGAAGTCCTTGGTACTGGCCGCTTTGGCCCAGATGGCGATGAAGATATAGAGCGCGAAGCTCACCCCCACGAAGAGGTAGATCAGAGTTTGCAAATCCATATGTCACCTCCTATTCGTGGACATCGTATTTTTCATCGATCTTGTTCATCCATTTGACATAGACGAAGATCAAAATGACAAAGATATAGATCGATCCCTGCTGCGCAAACCAGAACCCTAGTTTCACGCCGCTGATCTCGATCCGGTTCAGCTGATTGATAAACAGAATACCTGCGCCGTACGAAACCAGAAACCATACGGCAAGAAGTTTCAATATCGCGGAGATATTCTCCTTCCAGTAGGCCTTTGCCTTTTCTTCGGTCATATTCCCCTCCTTCGTTTTTTTGCCCGCCGTCGGTAAACAGAGGGCAGTCG
>JALWNT010000048.1 GCA_027080995.1 Campylobacteraceae bacterium
CCGTTATTCGCTTTTCTCCTTCGGAGGCGCTCTTTTACGCCAGCAGGGAAACGCTGAAGGCCTCCTCTCTCATCGTACGGGGGATCGCCAAAATGAGCACGGGTGAAGTGGGGACCGAAAACGTCGGTGGTCCGTTGACGATTTTCGATGTGATGATGAAGTTCGCCCAGGCGGGATTCATCTATCTGCTCTTCATCACCGCCTTGATCTCGGTGAATTTGGGGATCCTCAATCTCCTGCCGATCCCCGCACTCGACGGCGGACACATTCTTTTCAATCTCTACGAAATTTTCACCCGCCGGGCTCCCAGCGAAGCGGTCTATTATCGTTTGACGGTTCTGGGCTGGGTCCTGCTGGGCGGGCTCATGTTTCTGGGGATCTACAATGACATACATCGCATCTGGGGAGGAACACATGGCTGAAACACTCGCACGGGACATCCTGGCACGCAATCTCGACTCGATCATCCAACGCATAGAACAAGCACGCATCGCCGCCGACGAGCATCGCATCGTCAAACTGGTGGTCGTAAGCAAATACACGACGCTTGAAAATGTCCGAACGCTTTACGAATTGGGACAACGGGCTTTCGGAGAGAACCAGGTCCAGCAGTTGAGCGAACGGATGCGAGAAACCGAAGACTTGCCCCTGGAGTGGCACATGATCGGACGTCTGCAGAAGAACAAGATCAACAAACTGATCGATGCTGAGCCTTTTCTTTTTCAATCCCTCGATTCGGTCGAACTCGCCGAAGCCCTCGACAAACGACTGGAGGCGAAAAAGAGGACAATGCCCTGCCTGCTGCAGATCAACAGCGCTCGCGAAGAGAGCAAAGCCGGGGTCTCTCCCGAAGCGGCACTCGATGCGTGGGAGGAGATCGCGGAGCGTTTTCCCCGTATACGGCTCGAGGGGGTCATGACCATCGGAGCGCACACGACGGACGAAGCGACTGTGCGCAAAAGTTTCGAGACAACCCGCAAAATCTTCGACTCCCTTCAATCGAAGGGTGCGAAGATCTGTTCGATGGGCATGAGCGGAGACTTCGAACTAGCCATCCTCTGCGGATCCAACATGGTCCGTATCGGCTCGGCGCTCTTTCGGACATAGTGCGGAGGACCCGATGATTCGTCAGATTTTCAAAAAGAAAAAACACGACCCCGAGAGCAAGGTCGGAAAACTGCTCGAAAAATATAAGATCCCGCGGGAGTATTTCTCGATCAATCGACGCTCCGTCTCCCGGGGAGTGCTGGTAGGACTTTTTTGGGGGTTCATTCCGATGCCGATGCAAATGCTGGCCGTCATCATGACGACGCCGTTTATCCGCTTCAACGTTCCTATCGCCATCAGCATGGTCTGGCTCTCCAACCCTTTCACGATGCCGGAGATGTACTACATGGAGTACAAGACGGGCAATCTCCTGCTGGGCCGTCCGGGGTTGGAACATGTGGAGTTGACTCTCGACTGGTTTAGCAAACATTGGAGTGACATCGTCGTACCGCTCTATGTGGGGACTGCTTTTTACTCCATTGTCGTCAGTTACTGCATCTATCTGCTCATCAACTGGCTCTGGGTCCGTTCCGTACGCAAAGAGAAGCACCGTAAAGAGCAGGAGCGCCGGGAGCGCCTCCGCCTGAAAAACACCGAGGAGAGTTAGGCACTCATGTCGTCGACTCCAGCGCCGCAAGTGCGAGAAAACGCCCTACCGCCCGAATTTGTCAGCCGTCTGAGACAGATTGTTCCTGAAGAGTCTTTTCCTGAGATCCTCGCGAGCTTCGAGCGCCCGAAACGGACGATTTTTCGGGTCAACTGGCTCAAAATCACACCCGACGCTTTGGAAGAAGAGCTAAAGAGTGCGGGCTTGCATCCTATTCCTTTTCCTTCGCTGGAGGGTGTCTTCACTCTCCCGGATGACGAGCGTCGCCGACTGACCGAGACACCGGCTTTCTACGAAGGCAGACTCTATATCCAAAACCCCTCCTCCATGCTCGCCCCCCTTCTTCTCGATCCGCAGCCAGGAGAGAGCGTCCTTGATCTCGCCGCGGCTCCGGGCGGCAAGACCCTGCTCCTGGCTTCGATGATGCAAAACCGGGGAATCCTGAGCGCCGTCGAACCGGTGACGGAGCGTTATCACAGACTTCGTCGCAATCTTGAAAACGCGGGAGCGACGATGGTACGCACCTACCGCAAAGACGGGCGCGGGGTCGGACGGGCCTGTCCGCTGATGTTCGACCGGGTACTTCTGGATGCGCCTTGCTCTTCCGAGGCGAAGTTTTCGACTTTGCGTCCCCAAAGTTTCTCCTACTGGAGTCTCCGTAAGGTCAAAGAGAGCCAACGGTTGCAAAAGCGTCTGATCCTCTCGGCTTGGGAGAGTCTCAAACCCGGGGGAACTTTGCTTTATTCGACCTGCTCTTTCGCTCCGGAGGAGAACGAAGAGGTCGTCGCCTACTTGCTGAAAAAATTTCCCGAGTCGGCCCGTGTCGTCCCGATGAAGCTTCCGATCGATCGCTGGCAGGAGGGGCTGAGTCGATGGGGGAAAAAGAGTTTTCCCCCATCGTTTTCTAGCCTGCGCCGCATCCTCCCCGATGAAAATTTCGACGGATTTTTTCTCGCCAAAATCGTCAAAAACGTATAGCCCTCTCGAAACTACGCTACAATTTGGGCAGATACGATCATCCCATTTTACATTATTAATAGAAAGTGCTTTTAATATTCGGTTTTTTAAAGCACTTCGTAAAGGAGAGACAATATCATGAAACGACAAACTCTTTTCGCATCGCTTGCAATCGCGGCACTGCTTCTTGTGGGATGTTCACCCAAGGCACCCCAACCGACTCCCGGACCTTCCGTCAGCTCCGAAGTCCTCGGCGGTGTAACTTCCACAGGCAAATACACCGGCCAAGATGGTATCAGTGCTAGCGGAATCAAGATGGTCTATTTCGCTTCCGACAAATATGAGATCGAACCCGATCAACTGCAGAGGATCATGAGCGATATGCCCAAAATCAAAAAACTCTCGGCAAAAGGTCGACTCCGTGTGGAAGGGAACTGCGATGAGTTTGGAACCGACGAGTACAACCACGCTTTGGGACTCAAGCGAGCCAAATCGGTCAAATCGGTCCTGGTCTCCAACGGGATCTCCTCTTCCCGCATCGATGTCGTCAGTTACGGTGAGAGCAACCCCGTCTGTACCGGCAACACTCCCGCCTGCCACGCCAAAAACCGCCGCGTAGAAATCAATTTGGAGCGATAAAAAGCAAACCCTGCGTTTCGAAGAGAGGCGCAGTACATCATTCTATTGAAATTTATCGTTTACATATCAGTAAATATAGGTTACGTTAAGTTTATATCTGTTATCCTTCTGTAAATAAATAGTCAAACACTACCAATCAAAAGGGGAGAAAATGAAAAAGACGATTCTTTCGATAGTAGCGGCCGGTGCACTGAGCAGTACACTTTTTGCGGGGGGCAATGTTGCTCCTGTCGCACCCGTGGCGGTTGCGGATGTATGTCATCACGGTTTCTATGTCGGAGGAGGTGGGTCCATACAGCGAACTTACTCGACTGACAAGAGTTGGAGTGCGTTTGAGCCGACCCAGGATAAGACAAACCCTATTTTCGGATTGATCGGGTATCAATTCAACTGCTATCTTTCCGTGGAGGGACGCATCAGTCAAAGTGTTTATGAAGAGGATTATGCGGACGTTCTGACCTACAGCCTCTTCCTCAAGCCGCAGTACCCCGTGACCGAAGACTTCACCGTCTACGGTCTTTTGGGTTACGGTGTCGTCAGAGTCAAAGGTACGGACGGAGACACCCCTGCTGCCAATGTGGGTAAGACCATCGTCGACAAAGGAAGCTTCCAATGGGGTCTGGGGATGAGCTACGATGTGACGGAGAGTTGGAGCCTCTTTGTCGATTACACAAGTCTGATGAAGGACAAGTCCATCACCCCCCAACGACTTTATTATTACGATCCGAAAAAATATGACAAGCTCAGCGATGATGCTATCAATGTGGGTGTGATCTATCACTTCTAAAAGAGGAGAATAAGGGCGATCGAAATGTCGTCAATCGCTCTCCGTTTCAAATTTCTGAAAAATCGAATATAGAATATTTTCAAACACTTTTACTTTGGTGTTATTATCGTACCAAGCTCTGTATAATACTTCATGCTGACCAATCAACCCCTATGCCGCATTCCACCATCCCATTCCATTGAATTGGAGTTTCTCATTGCCTGTTGCCAGAGGCAACCTTCCCAAAAAGATATTGACTTCATTCAAGACACAATCAAAGATCCGACACTCGATATTCAACAGTTGATGACTCT
>JALWNT010000049.1 GCA_027080995.1 Campylobacteraceae bacterium
CGGGAGGGTAGAGAGCCACGGCACCGGGGCGGAGGATTCGGGGGGCTTCGTCGTGGAAGCGCACTTCGATCGCTCCCTCCTCGATGGCCGAGAGGCTGAAAGTGGGATGGGAGTGGAAGCCGAAGCGGCGGAAATCCTCCCGGTTGTATTTGAGTTCGCCGTAGATTTTTCCGTCATTATCAAAGAGTCTGCGAATGGTCGGTTTTTTACAAGACACGGCCAGATGATCCCCCTATACTTCAGGACTTAAATTTGGCCCCATGACAAAAGGGTGAGCCCTCAGGAGGATTGTATCATGCTGCGTCAAAGTTTGCGAAGTGCACTGGAAAGTGTCTGGATCGTCATCAAGCTGGTGATCCCCATCTCCATTCTGGCCGATGTGTTGCAGTACAGCGGATGGCTGGCGAAGGTCGCTTTCCTCTTCGAACCGTTTACTGCGATTCTGGGATTGCCTCCCGAAGCGGCCCTCTCGATCCTGGCGGGTGTCTGGCTCAACCTCTACGCGGCGGTGGCTTTTGCTGCTCCTTTGAGTATGAGCCCGGAGCAGTGGACCGTCTTGGCGATCTTTCTGGGGATCTGCCACTCCCTGCCGGTGGAAAACGCGGTGATGAGGCGATTGGGTATTTCGATGCGCTACTCGTACATCTTGCGACTGGGGGCGGGACTGGGGATATCGGCGATCGTGGCTCATTCAGGGCTTGCCGGGGGAACGGCAGTAGGCAAGACTGCTATACCGGAGCTTCCTCACTATGTGAGTTGGAGGGAGATGCTCGGTGCTTCGCTCTCCCATGCTCTCTCTTTGGCGTTAAAGATTGCTCTTCTTGTGAGTCTGCTGATTTTACTGATGGACGGAATCAAAGCGCTTCCCTTTTTGCGGGAGATACGCCATCTTGGCCGTGGATTTACCCTGACGGTCGGAGTGATTTTGGGAATTACTTACGGCGCTGGGATCTTGATTCGGGAGCGGGAGCGGGGGGCGTTGGGGCGTGGGGATCTGCTTTTTATCGGGACTTTTCTGATGATTTGTCATGCCATCATCGAAGATACGATGCTCTTCGTTCTCTTCGGTGCCGACTGGCGGGTGGTCGTGGCGGTTCGCACAGTCGCGGCGTTGCTGCTGGCGCTGGGGGCCGTGGGGTTTCTGCGCTCTATGAATTCTCGTAGAGGAATCGGATCGAATGATATAATGAAATGAGATTTTCTTATATCAGGAGGTGGATGATGAAAAACGTCAAAGGGATACTCCTCGATATCGGCGGGGTGCTCTATGTGGGGAAGAGCCCTGTCCCCGGCGCGGTGGAGGCGATCGAAGCGCTGCAGGAGCGTTATGCGTTGCGTTTCGTGACCAATTCGACACGCCGGCCCCCGGCAACGATCTATAAGAAGTTGCGGCGTATGGGGTTTTTGATAGAGGAGCGGCAGCTTTTTACCGCTTTGGGGGCGGCGCGGCAGATCGTCGAGGAGGCCGGAGGCCGGGCGGTGACGATCTTGACTGAAGAGGCGGAGAAGTATTTCGGCGAACTGCACTGCATCGATACCGCCTCTCCTTTCGTCGTCGTGGGGGATGCGGGAGAGAATTTCAACTATCCCCGTCTCAACCGGGCTTTTCGGACACTGATGAAGGGCGCCAAACTGATCGCGGCAGCGAAAAACCGCTATTTCAAAGATGCCGACGGTGAACTCTCGATGGATGCGGGAGGCTTCGTGACGGCCTTGGAGTACGCGGCGGGAGTCGAAGCGACGGTTGTGGGCAAACCGAGCCCCGAATTTTTCCGCCAGGCACTCCATTCGATGGGCTTAGCGGCCGAGGAGGTGATCATGGTGGGTGACGACATCGAGAGTGACATCGCCGGCGCCCAGCGGGCCGGGATCCGGGCGGTGCTGGTGCGAACGGGCAAGTTCCGCCCTCAGGATCTGGAGGGGGCGATCTTTCCCGATGCGGTCATCGATTCGGTGGCCGAGCTGCCCTCCTTGCTGAAAGAGAACTCTTAACGCCTCTTACGATAAAATTCAGAAACTTCAAAAAAGGATCATTATGGCAGTCAAATGCGCGTTTCTTTTCCCCGGCCAGGGGTCTCAGGCCGTGGGAATGGGCAAGGATTTCTACGACAACAGTGAAGCGGTCCGCGATCTTTTCGATGCGGCGTCGAAGCGGACGGGGATCGATTTCTCCGAATTGCTCTTTACCGAGAACGACCGTCTGGAGCAGACCGAATATACCCAGCCGGCGATTTTGCTGGTGAGCGCGGCAGCCCACAAGCTCTTTGAAAACGAACTGCCGATCAAACCGGTCTTCGCTCTGGGCCATTCTCTGGGGGAGTTTTCGGCTCTGGAGAGCGTCGGGGCGCTGGAGACTGTGGATGCGGTGGAGCTGGTGAACCTGCGGGGCCGGTTGATGGCCGATGCCTGTGCCGACCAGGACGTGGGAATGCTGGTGAGCCTGGGGCTCGACGATGCTACCGTCGAAAAGCTCTGTGAAGAGCAGCGCGCTCAAGGCCGCAAAGTCTGGCCCGTCAACTACAACGCCGAAGGCCAAATCGTCGTCGCCGGGATCAAAGAGGACCTCAAAGCTCTGGAGCCGATCCTCAAAGAGGCGGGAGCCCGTCGGGCGATGCTGCTCAATATGTCCGTGGCCAGCCACTGCCCGCTGCTGCTAAGCGCCGTCGAACCGCTCAAAGAGGCGCTGGAGCGGACCCTGCGTGATGAATTTGTCGCTCCGGTCATCTCCAACGTCACTGCCGAAAAATACAGTGACAAGACCACGGCGCTGGAGCTCCTGCCCAAGCAGCTGGTGAGCCCCGTGCTCTACAAGCAATCCATCGCGAAGCACGACGGTGAGGTCGACTGCTACGTCGAGTTCGGCCACGGCGCCGTGCTCAAGGGGCTCAACCGGCGCGCCACCAAAAAACCGCACTTCAACGTCAGCGATATGGCTTCGCTCGAAGCGGCGGTGCACGGCGTGGAGGAGTTGGCGTGAAGATCGCGATCATGGGAGCGATGGTGGAGGAGGTGGATCCCTTCCTCTCCGCCGGTGAGCACGAGCCTCTGCTGCGCTATTTCAGCAAACACGAAGATCTGGAGTACGCCGGCAACACCTACCACCTGGCCCGCTACAAAGATCTGGAGATCGTGCTGGCCTACTCCAAGATCGGCAAAGTCTATTCGGCGCTGACGGCGGCGACGATGCTGGAGCACTTCGGTTGTGAGATGCTGCTCTTTACCGGGGTGGCGGGGGCTGTCGATCCCGAGCTGAAGATCGGCGACCTGGTCGCGGCGACCAAGCTTTGCCAGCACGACCTGGACATCACCGCCTTCGGCCACCCCCACGGTTACGTCCCCGAAGGCAAGATCTATATCGAAGCCGACCGGGAACTGCTGCACATCGCCAAAGAGGTGGCTGACGAGAAGGGGATCGACCTCAAAGGGGGGATCATCGCCACGGGAGATCAGTTCATCGCCGACCCCGAGCGCAAGGAGTGGATCGCTAGGACTTTCGACGCCGATGCCATCGAGATGGAGGGGGCTTCCGTCGCCGTGGTTTGCGATGCGATGAAGGTTCCCTTTTTCGTTCTGCGGGCGATCAGCGATGCGGCGGATATGGACGCAGCTTTCGATTTCGACGAATTTCTCAAGCACTCTTCGCAAGTGAGCAGCAGCTTCATTATGGCGATGCTGGAGAAGATCAACAACTCAGTTAGTCGATAGTCGCTAGTCTATAGTCGATAGCTGTTGGATCATTGAAAAATGGGTTTGAGAGGTTTTTTGTCATCCTGAACTTGATTCAGGATCCACGGTTTAATGGGTATTCAAAGCCCTGGATTCCGGGTCAGGCCCGGAATGATGAGGATTTATCGGTGGTTTTTTGCATTGGCGGATGAGATTATTTTCCCCGGGAAGGAGAGAAGAGTTTGAGCGAAAGAGATGAAGAGGCTGTGAGGAGTGACCGATCGGCCAAACGAGCCAAAATCAGTAAGAGACTCCTGCGGGTCTTCGGCAAAACCAACGCCGAGTATCGCCTGATCAAAGAGGGAGACCGGGTGCTCGTGGGGCTCAGCGGGGGCAAGGACTCTCTGAGTCTGGTCCATCTGCTGCGCAATATGCAGCGGCATGCTCCCTTCGACTTCGAGTTTCTCGCCTGTACCGTCAGCTACGGAATGGAAGGGGAGGATTACTCGGCCCTGCATGCCCATTGCGAAGCGCACGGCATTCCTCACGT